>DUKK01000116.1 GCA_013329355.1 Candidatus Poseidoniaceae archaeon
TCATCTTCTGGAATTCCTGCTTCGACTTTGCCGACTAGGTCTGCACCGACATCAGCAGCTTTGGTGTAAATTCCACCGCCTACGCGAGCAAATAGCGCTATTGAGGAGGCACCCATACCGAATCCAGTCGCTGCTTGAATCACGTTTAGACCGCTTTCTGCAGCGTCATCACCAGCTGCTGCCACATCACCGGCACCGAGCCACCAAGCGACAAGAGAAATCCCGAGCAGCCCAAGACCACCAACTGACAGTCCCATGACTGCGCCACCGTTGTAAGATACTGCTAATGCCGCCGGTTGACCACCGCTTTTAGCAGCCATAGCGGTTCTGCCATTAGCAGAAGTTGCCGCTCTCATTCCAGAGAACCCTGCAGCGACTGATGCTAGTGCACCGGCAAAGAACGCAATCGTAGTTTCAGCATCGTTCAATACAAATAGCAAGGCACCGACCGCAGCAACGAAGATTCCCAAGATTCGGTATTCTGCCTTCAAGAAAGCCATAGCACCGTCTTGGATTTCGCTGGTGATGTCTGCAACTACATCGTTGTCAATCTTCACGCTGTTCACTCGCAAGTATAACACAAAAGCAATCACAAGTCCAACTAGACCTGTGCCTGCTGCAATCAGAGGTATATTCGTAATGTCCATAATAGCCACCTATTTAGCGGCGACCCACAAACTCCTCATAAGTGGTTCGCTTACAAACTAAACACAATATCGAGATTAGCTACTAGTTATGGCCACGCCGAGCACCGTTTTTGGTTAATATGTAGAAATGATTCATTAAAGACGGCTTACTGGCCCAACTATGGGAATTACTGCAGAGGAGATTCTGGCTGAAATTGGACCAGTTCAAGAGGTTCTTGACGCACATGATGGTATTGTCAATGTTATTGATACTGCTGAGGGCAATATCATGCTTTCTCTTGACGGTGGGTGCAATGGATGTTCCTCAACGCCGATGACCGCTATGCAGATATTCTATTCACTGATGAAGTTGGATGCGGTCAACGATGTGATATTCGTTAACGGTGAGCTACCTGAATACATGCGAGATTTCATCAAGAAAAAAATGGAAAAGGAAGCTGCTGAGGCGAATCAAAACCTCACATCTGGGGGAGATCACGAGCCCAGAGGCGAAATAATCTAGATTATTCTTCTTCTTTTTTACCGATTGAATGTGGGTTCGCACCAAATGATACGTTGGTCCCCTTAATGTTCATCCTGGCAGAAATAGCAATGATAATGCAGACCAATGATAGCGGTTTTGGCAGATAGGCAGAACCCCATAGCGAACCGCCAGATAGGGCTAGCCACCACAACACGACAGCACACAAAATCAAGGCACCAGCGATTATGTTTTGCGCCATGTATTCGGCTTTTTCAGACCGAGAGAAGGTCGCAATAAAGGTGAACAATATAGCGGATAATCCGCACAATGCTTCAGCCAAGTGTTCGATGAAAATTGGGTCAACACCTGCCATGGGATGTCCTATGGTTAGATGTTATTAAGCCCGGTTACTGCCATTAGATTATTATGGACTCATAACAAGGTTTGAAACCATAATCGCTGTGAATTAACTATGGCAGGCGGCAACTTCTCCTTACCGAAAGCCCGCCCTAGTGGGCCTCCATTCTTCTCCCGTAACCAAATTGCTGCAGCACTGCACCAAGTTGCTGTATTGCTTGAATTGCAGGGGGCCAATGTTTTCAGACTAAGGTCTTACCAGAATGCCAGCCGAACCTTGGGTGGTATCACTGAGGATTTGGGTGAACTGGTTGCAACCGGGAAAATATTCGATATCAAAGGCATTGGTAAAGGTCTAGGCTCAGCCATATCGCAAGCCGTTTCACAAGGCAAGTGGCCCGATGATTGGATTGATTTACACAACAACACACCACCTGGGCTTATCGAGATGCTGGGTATTCCAGGACTTGGACCAAAACGTATCAAAATCATGAATGAAGAGTTGGGGGTAGAATCTATCACTACACTAAAGCAAGCTGCACTCGACAATTCAATCGCCGGACTGAAGGGCTTTGGCGCAAAATCGCAACAAAAAATGCTGGACGGCATTGAATTACTGGCTAGATTCCGTGCCCGCAGACGCCTTGACGTTGGATTGATGTATGGTGAGGCATTTGAGCAGAGAATTGCCACTATTGACGGAGTGATAAAGGCTCAGTTAGCCGGCAGCGCTCGACGCCGTAAGGAAACCATTGGCGACCTCGATATCGTAGTCGGGGTTTTGGATGAAAATAAAACAAGTGTCAGTAAGGCAATTTTGGCATTGCCCGGTATTGCTGATGTCAAAGGTGCGGGCGAGTCAAAAATCAGTCTGATTCTCGATACCAGTATATTTGAAGGCGGATTTTCACTTGGGCATATCGACCAAACCGTAATGCAGGCCATTGGCGGCGATGATTACGAACAACTCGAATCTGGTGGTACAATTGATGCACAGGTCAGACTAGTCGCCCCGGAAATCTTCCCGTTTACTCTGGCATATTTCACTGGTAGTAAAGAGCATAATATCATCATGCGCCAACGCGCAATAGATCGTGGTTTAAGACTCAGTGAATTCGGCCTGATACCTGAGGCCGAAGCGGGTGATTTGAAAGGCATGGCGGCTGCTCATCTATCGCTATCAGCGATCGATGAATCAGAAATCTACCGCCATCTAGATTTAGATTGGGTTCCGCCTGAGTTACGCGAAGATACCGGAGAAATTGACGCTGCTAATTCAGCAGCCCTACCCAGGCTGATCGTTCCGGGAGATGTAAAAGGCGTATTACACAATCACACAACCCTATCTGATGGTGACGCAACATTAGAGCAAATGGCAGAAGCAGCAAGAAATATTGGCTGGAACTGGCTAGGTGTTGCCGACCATTCGCAATCGCTTAAAGTGGCTAATGGAGCCAGCCCTGAGGACCTGCTGGCGCAAGGTCAGCAAATCAAACAATACAATGCTACTTGGGCTGAAGAAGGAATAGATTTTAGATTATTTCACGGCTCGGAGTCTGACATACTTGAAGACGGGAAATTGGATTACACAGACGAAGTGCTTGCCGAATTAGATTATGTTGTTGCCTCAGTCCACGCAATGACAAAGTGGAAAAATCGTGATGAAGTAACCAATACGGAAGATCTTATGCGAGCAATCGATCACCCTGCAACCAAAGTTCTTGGTCATCCAACAGGGCGTATTCTTCAGGGTCGAGACGGTTATGAAATCGACATGTTTGCAATTATTGAACACATGGCAGAGCATAACGAAGCAGGACGGTTAAAAGCTGTCGAATTAAATGCTAGTCCATATCGACTTGACTTGGATTGGCGCCTCTGCAAATACGCCAAGAGCAACAATGTTCCAGTTGTTATCAATCCCGATGCGCACTCAGTTCGTGGACTCGGTGACTTCGCTTACGGCGTTATGGCGGCACGCAAAGGCTGGTTAGAGTCCGGCGACACGCTCAATTCCCTATCGCTTGATGAAATGACCGCCAGGTTACTTTGAACATACATTCATGAAAGGTGACGGAGTGGAATTGTTATGCGAACATTGAGGACACTGATAATGGGTGTATCAATGGCCCTCCCCGGCATGTTCCTCGCGCTCATTATTTGGTATATCGTTGGTAAACCAAGCACCGAACCTTTAGAGACCATTATCTGTAATGTTATTCCAATGATTTCTATTGCACTTGGCTTAGTGTTTGGCTGGTTAACCGGTGGAGAATACGAAGGCTGAGTGGTTCACATGGCGGAAGAATTCACTATCGAACAGTGGGACCAAATAATCGCTAAATTTACCTCAACCTTTGAGGGTCTTGGCACTGTGCTACACAATGCAGAAATGGCCTCCTTCACATCAAGAGCACCTGATGTTGAAACTGGCATAGCGATTTATTCTGATGGCCAATTTTCCGCATCAATGCCACTACATGGTATAGATTCGATAGTTAGGAAAGTAATTTTCACCAACGAAGCCATTACCTTGCGGGGTGAATCTGTTGACTATACCTATCGAATACCGCCAGAAATACTTAGACATCGAGGCGAGTAAATGAAGCGCAGCGAAAAGGCTGAAAAAATAGCGATTATGCTAGAAGAACTTTACCCAGAAACCCCAGTCCCACTAGACCATGAAAATCCCTTCCAGTTACTCGTTGCGGTTTTAATGAGTGCTCAAACTACCGATTTGAAGGTTAACGAAGTCACTCCTGCGTTATTTGCCAAGGGACCTAATGCTAAGGAAATGGCGGAATTACCGGTCGAGGTTATTTTATCTGATATTCGTCAGGTTGGCCTAGCACCGACCAAAGCAAAAAATATCAAACGCATGGCTGAGTTATTGCTAGAAAGACACGATGGGGAAGTTCCCGCCTCGTTTGAAGAACTAGAGGATCTACCCGGCGTGGGTCACAAAACCGCCGGCGTAGTTATGGCCCAATCATTTGGCGTCCCGGCGTTTCCCATCGATACACACATCCATCGTCTCGCTGCCCGCTGGGGATTATCTAATGGTAAAAATGTCGAGAAGACTGAAAAAGATTTGAAAGCAGTATTTCCTAAAGAATTGTGGAACAAGTTGCACTTACAAATTATCTTCTTTGGCCGTGAGTATTGTCCTGCTCGCAATCACGACCTCACCCAATGTCCAATTTGCTCATGGGCAGCAACTAAAAAGCGTATTCGCGAGGAAATGAAACGCTGATTACAATAGAGTAATATTGGCTGCAGCAACATTAGCAATCAGCAGGACGCCTGTTATGACGGCAGTGACTCTTACTGCCGTGTGATGAGCATCTCCATCGTTGGCTTCACGTAGCAAAGCGTAGCCAATCAGACCGATACCTATCGACTGTAGCATACTGGCAAATGCATCCAAACTAGTACCGAGTTTTTCATGGGAAAATTGCTCCTCTGCATACTTAGTGGGATCGTCATAATCAGCAGGGTTTGGCGCACCAACTAAATCAGTCACTTGTCCAAACATCGCTCCAATAACAATCAATACTACGCCGACCATAAGCCATTTACTGAAGGCATATGCACCGTATTTGTCAAGAAATTTTGGTTGTGGTTGATATGCTGCCATCGGTTGCATGGGCTGCATTGGTTGGGGAGGCTGGGGTTGAACAGGGGGGCCGGGTGCCGGTTGCATGTGTGTTGATTGTAAAATCAATCTATAATACTTGACAAATTCACTAAACGGAGAATATAGATGACGCAGCGTCGAGAATCAGAGCAGTAATTAATGATGTTATCCCGGCAATCCAGAGTAAGGAAATCATTTGCCCAAGAGCGCTTGTGACACCGCCGCCACGTAACCTCGTTGCGATAAACGAAACTGCTGCAACCTGGACAAGAATCAAAATTGATACGACTATTTTGAACATCCTGATATTTTCACCGACTGAACTGGCATCCTCCATTACTGGTAGAGCAACACCGCCTCCAAAATCTGCTAACGCTGATACATCGGTATCAGCTAGGCCACTTGCTACCCCAGCGATAGCGTCACCAAGTTGGAGAACGATGGAGATGGTCACATTCAGACTGGTCACGCTGGCGATCAATAGACCGATTGCCACACCCCACATAGTACTAGCAGATAGCGCACGTCGCCGCCTCAAGGAGAGTAAACTACCGACAGAACGGCTAACCATCTCTGCAGTTTCTGCTGGACGGCCAGATGATTGAGAGCCCTCGATATAGATTCTCATGTATCGTGAAATCACGGAAGAATTGGTGTCTGCATTGAAGTAATCCCAAGCACGATCTGAATCAATTCTTGTTGAAAGCCGCTTTTCCAGTCTATCAATCGAGTTGTCGAGCATTCCAAAATCAATACCGCGCAGTGCTTTGATGGTAGCTGATGGTTCAGCTGACCTTGCCTGTGCTGTACCGCCTAGTGCTCTGATAAAATCTGGATAGGTCTCATCCCGCCGCAACACCATGTTTTCCTCTCGGCGTAACATAAATGATGGGAACATAAACGGAGTTAAAGGTATAGCAAAAATGAGTAAGCCAAATTTGTCCCATTGGTCGGTCAATGCCTCCCAAGCAGAGATTACGGCGATAGACATAATGATAGTAAGGAACGCTGAGAACGCTCCGGCAATAAGAAATGCCCGCCGGAAATTAACCCTAAATGGGGTATCCATTTCATCCCGAGCAAATGTCTGGTCCTCGGGAATTGTCGCCCTAAAGGCAAATACTGCACCGAGTTGGACTATGGTAAAAATCAGACCTGCGAGTAATAAAAACCGAATTCTGCTAAACACTTCTATTGGTTCAGCATTTGGCGAGCCAATCTCAAACAACACGAGGTGAATGCCCGCTATTACTAGCGCAAACAAGCCTGCTGAGACTAAAGAAACATAGATTTCTTTTAGAGTATCGGCAGATTCTAACCTCGTGTCATATAGCGTGTTATATTGTTCAGCGACGGTTTCTTGCTCGGCACGCATGAACTCGTCGATTGGTTGACCCGCCTCGATGGAGAATGCCATTCGGTCTAAAAAATCGGTCCATAATGGACTTGGGCTTTGATGAGCAACAATTCTAGCCGCTTCCGGTAGTGAAGTGTGCCACTTATCGACCAAGGTCTCAATCCTTTTTACCTCTGCAGCTAACTCACCATAATCAGACATTTGCTTGAGGATATCAAAAATTGACTTGGCACCGACCTCCCCGAGCGATAGAATACCCATTCTAGTGATGAACATGTGCATTTCTTTTTCGATTTTAGTCGCTGAACGTTGGACTTCAAGCAGCGGAAAGGCCAATGCTCCCAATGCAGAAATAATTGGGAATAATATAATCATCAATATTCCAGCCAAGCCTTGGAATAAGGCACCTTCGCCGAGCCCACCAGTAAGGAATATAACAAGGATAGCAGCGATCAATCCAGTTACTGCGGCTCCACCAACAAATAAGAACAAGAAGCGCTGAAACGGCATTTCGAGCCGCTTTACCGCTACTTGCCAGATTGGC
>DUKK01000067.1:0-326 GCA_013329355.1 Candidatus Poseidoniaceae archaeon
CGGTTGATGTGGCAAAGTTACCTGAACCATCAGTAACGGTGAGATTGACCTGGTAGGTTCCGATATTTGGCCAGGCAATGCTTACTGAATTGTTGTTGTCGGTGAATACTTGCCCCCACTCCCAAAGACAACTAGCAACCGCATCATCATCCGTACTTGAGCTACAACTGAATGCTGTATCTTGATTGATTGAGGTTTTCCAACCACCTGAAAAAGCCTCAGCACTGCTGCTGATAATGGGGTTTGGTGGCAAAACATCGAGTACTGAAATTGTATAATTTATCGTTGCTACCTGCTGGTTGGGTGCCGTTGCTGTTAGCGTCACT
>DUKK01000067.1:633-3885 GCA_013329355.1 Candidatus Poseidoniaceae archaeon
AGCGTCACTACCTTATTGCCGATAGCTGCCCAAGACGAGGCAACTTCGAAGCCCTGTGCCTGGTTGTCATTAGTAAATATACCATCTTGGTTATCATCCACAGTATCATCAAAGTCCCAAGACAGAGTTGCAATCTGTCCGATGCGATTGGGTGAATCATTCGCATTCATCGAGATCGCCTCACCAATTGTTGTGACTCCAGCCTCACTAGCGCTGATTATCGGCTGCAAAATTGGTGCAAGTTCAACTCGAACTGTTACTCTGATATCGGAGTCGCCGACAGCGCCGCCAACTGGTGTATTGGTATTGTCGACAATTATCAGTAATTCTTCCCCGTCGAGCTCCTCGGGAACTGTCCACGTATCAGAGTCTGAATCCACAACCGACTGTAAATCCAATCCTGCGACAAATAATTGCCCGACATCACCAGTAAGATACAAATCGTGCATTGACCGTGTTTGCAGATAGATATCTGCCTGTCCAGTCAACGCCCAAGCGGTAACCACTATGGTTGTTCCAGCATCTAATTTCAGTGAATCACCCGAAAGTAGGGTTACAAATTCATTACTCGAAACAGCTATTGCATCGTGGAATGGCGTCCAAAACGATTCCTCAATTTTTGTTACTGACGCGCCAATTTGACTGGTTGAACCGCCTTGATCACCCTGCCCATTGTCACCATCATGAGCTAAATTGTCAAGCACCATGAAGTAGGTTTTGGGATTGATTGAGGCCGGGACTTTCCAATGAAAATTATAGCCACCGAGAGCATTTTCAGTTGAGATTATCTGATTGAACTGTGACCGATATGACTGACCAGCATCATAGGTCAAAATTTGATTTTGATCAAAGAACAAGACATCTACTGCATCATCTATTATCGAGATAGAGATATCGTAAACGTCGCCGGGTTGCAATACACCAAGGTTTACTTTAGCACACACGCCAGCGCCAATAGTAATGGTATTCTGTAATTGATTGGTGTTTAATTCCAAACAATTAGGTGCGTCTCTACCGCCGATTTCAGAGGATGCCATTGGTATGAGCAACACCAAGACCAACAGGCCGACGACTGCTGTGCAACGCATGGTACGCTGTAGGGTTTCGCACTCTTGAAATGAACCCATCAATGAATCAACAAGACCAACCATCACCATGCCAGTGTAAATGGTGAACATCACCGCTATCCTCTACCAATATTCTATCGCCGTCAATAGCAGCGCTGAGGCTGATTGGTGATGAGGCTAATACTTTCATCGCCTCGCCGATTAACTCATCTGTATGCCTAATCCTTGCTCCGTAATGGGTCAAAACTAGATGACCGGCACTACAAGCTAGAGCAGTCCTAGCCGCACCAGATGCAGTAGAGTGCAAGTAATCCGCGGCTTTTTCACTAAAATCATCGAGAAAAGTTGCCTCATGAACCAATAAAGAACACTGTTCGAGAGCAGTAATTCCCGGAGCCATTTCTGCAGTGTCCCCTGAGACCACAACTGTTAGCGGACTCAGAGGCTCACTACGGAAATCCTGACTTTTGAGGAGTTCACCGTTATGTTGTATGTCAATTCCCGATGCTAAGGTTCCCTGTTCGGCTTCTGTCAAGGCTAACTGTTTGGCTCTTGTACGATTAAATTTCCCTGGGGATGACGCCGACGAAATCTGCCAAGCACATGAGGGAGTAGAGTGAATTGTGGGTAAAGCACCAATACGGTTGTTAGTCCAACCTTCTGGTTGTGGCATTTCCGCTAATTCAACGATTTGGCCATCTTCAAGAAACTCAATCCATCTACCAGACTCCACCGCTCCCAGTATCCACCTAATTGGGTATCCTAAACCAGTAGTCGTCGCACCAAGTTGGTGCCAGAATCTATACTGTGTCGCTAAATCCGATTTATGGGTGTCCACAGGTAGCGACTGGTTATCCGTCAACGCATCAATAACCTCGCTCGTCGTTGGCCCAAGAACCAACAATGGTTGGTGACGATTATCCAAGGCTAATGACTGCAACCATGGAAGGACACCCCATGTGTGGTCTAAGTGACCATGAGTAAGACACAAAGCACCCACCTTACTCGGCTTTAGATGATATTTTTCGTGCTGTTTCATGCGCTTTCTTTGTTCGAAGAATCGTGTTTGGAATCCCTCGCCAGCATCGACTACCACGATGCCATCATCGCAAGAGACTAGATTACCACTTACCTGACGAATACTACTAGGACGTGCTGAAGCCGTACCCAATATGTGAACTTCAATACTCATTTCGAGAGCCTCACTTAGTCATTGGAATTGGGGTTGGAGGGAACCAGCGTAACAAGACAATATCATGAACGCCGCGCACCCAACGCCAAGGTATGGCGAGGTTTATGCCTCCTTCAACCAATTCATGGTCAGTTTCCCTGACAAAAAGATGCGTGCACCTTATTCCATCGGTATCTATTACCACGTCATAGACCACACCGAGTTTCTGACCAGTCGGCAAGTAGACATCCATCCCTGCCATCCGTGAAACACTATCTTCGCCTTGCGCCATGATGTGACCCGTGTTGGCCTACAACCTCCACAAAATAAAGAAAACCTCGAAACCATAGAGAATGCCGGTAAATCATCGTCTCTTATCTGCGTTCAGTTTTACTTTAACCATGGGGGTTTCATCAAGGCTTTTAGGTGGTTTAGTATAACTTCGGTTGTGAGCAAGAGACACTACCCCTTGGTGCGGGAACGTACAATTGATGAACGATTAATCGTTCCTCAAAGCGGCGGAATCTACCGATTATGTGGGAACGGGTTTGCTGGCAAAAATATGCGCCAGTATGCAGAGGCTTGGACTGCGATAGCGTTGATGAACGGGCAATATGTTCACTGGATTGATGGTGCCTGCCGTTTCAATCCAGATCGCATACTCAGATGTTTTCCCGAAGCTTACCCAGAGGCTAACTATCTGTTACGTAATCTATTTGTCGGGCGCGGTTTTACCGTCCACCAATTTGCTTCACTAGTGCAAAGGATAGCGGATGAACTGACAATAACTGATGCTAAATTGATAGTTGTTGATGGCCCCATTGTTATGCATCTTGATGCTCAAGTAAGAGATCGAGAAGCGCGAACTCTGTTGAAGCGATGTATGGCTAAACTGACTCAAGTTGCTGAACAAAATGACATTGCCGTAATCGTCATCACTGCTGCCAAGGCATACTCCAAACGCCACAAAGCATTGCTCGACATTATCGACAAACAGTGCAATCAAAAATTGTT
>DUKK01000120.1 GCA_013329355.1 Candidatus Poseidoniaceae archaeon
ATTCTGCAGGAGTTGAATTCATCAGCAAGTGCGTCTGTTGAGTCAACCGAAGTTGATAAGACTGAGGCGCCGATACTGCCAATCCTCGAACCTTCAATTAGGCCTCCATCAGGTCAATCGACGTTATTTGGAGGTGAGCAGTGATGACTATTAGGATGACCGCTGGCGAAACTAAATCGGCAATGCAACTCGTGGTTGCGGAAATGTACGATAAAATCGTCAAAGGCGTACCACCCACTATGACACTGCCGGTAAGAACGAAAAATAATATTGGCTTTGACCGCAAACTCGGCGTGTATAAATATGGCAAAAATAAATCCATTAGAGATGCAACGAGCCTCGGTTCAGCAAAGCAGTTGCTGCGAGCGTTACACGTGATCGAATTTATCGAAGATATGATTGATTCAGGTAAATCCTCGACGCTTAGGGAAATGTATTACATCTCAGAAAGTTGGGGACTTGGTAAATTTGGTAGCCAAAATGAATCAAATAATTTAGCAGAGGATTTAGAGATTGTAACCAAATGTTTACGTGAGGATTTCAAACTAAGGCCCGAAGAGGACGGTGCACGAATAATTGGTAACCTAACCCTGCAAGAGCGTAACCGTCGCGGCGAGTGGATGCGCATCAATGCGCGCGACGACGTTGGAGATTCTGGCTATGGAGTTCCATATAACGTTGAAATGGAAAAAATAGAGTTCCTAGAACACGATATTAATTTCATTATGGCTATTGAAACTGGTGGCATGTTTGATCGATTGGTGGAAAACGGCTTTGATGAGGACTACAAGTGTGGATTACTACACCTCAAAGGACAGCCAGCACGGTCAACTAGACGGATTATCAAGCGAATGAGTGAAGAATGGGACTTACCAGTGGTAGTTTTCCTCGATGGCGACCCTTGGTCATTCAGGATTTTTGCCTCCATCGCTTATGGTGCGATCAAAACCGCACATATTTCAGAATATCTCGCTACTCCGAGTGCGACTTACCTTGGTATTACCTCAGATGACATCGTAGCATATGATTTGCCGAGTGACGACCTCTCAAAAAAAGACATTGAGGCTCTAAACGCTGAGTTATCAGACCCGAGATTCGCTGACTCTTGGTGGCAGGACCAGATTAACATGATGTTGGAATTGGGCAAGAAAGCTGAGCAGCAATCGCTTGCCAAGTATGGTCTTGATTTCGTGACTGATACTTATTTACCCGAAAAATTAGCTGAACTGGGTCTTGCATAACCGTACAAGCATTGATGGGGGACTTCGGCCGAGCGCAGGTCATGGCGCAGTCTAAAACCAACCCTTGGGCAGTGCGTATTGCCATTGCTGGATTGATATTTCTAGTGCTCGGCGCAGGCGCGATATTCGCCAATATGGAACAGATCGATGAAGCCTCAAGCCCGAAGAGAATCAACGAAGCAGCAATCACCGGCGGCGGTGCGGAAACGGTTGAATTGATTACATCATGTTACTCAGCAGTGGTTATTTCTGACGATATCTCAAATGTGAGCCTAATGAAGATGAGTGGGTCAAACGTTGAAGGCGACGCCCTTGAATCTACTAATTGTAAGACCGACTGGACGCCAATGGATTCCGATGGTAGCAGTTTCACCATCATTAAAGAATGGGACATCTCAGAAGCAGGCGAATACGTTCTCGAAGTGGATTGTGCTCAAGGTTGTGATAATTCTACAGTGTGGCTGGTCGACGCAACGAGCGCACAGTGGAAGATGCTCGAACAACCAGCACTGGTGTTTGGTGGTGCTGCCTGTTGCATTGGAATCCTTATCTTACCGCTAGCAGGAATACTATACCTGACCAACAAGGACGGCGCTGGGCCAAAAGTGATGATGGTCGGAGCGGATGGCAAAATGATGCCAGTAACCGATTTGACACCAGAAAATATCGCCAAGTTGCAGCAGCAACCAGAGAAGGTGGACAACCCGTTTGCCGACACAGGTATTACTGAGTCAGAAGAATTCGTCGACGGCACTGAAGATGTTCAAAAAGGGGCACTACTAACCACAGATCAGGTTTTCGCGCTGATGAAAGGCGATGTTGATGAAGCGCAGAACAGAGTGTCAGACCCGTTCGCAGATTATAACAAAATTCGCCAGCCTGAAGCTAAACCGAAAGCAACCAACACTAAGGAAATCGCCTCATGGGACGAGGGTGGAACATACGCACCACAAGAGAAGTCAGCAACAGAGACTACTTCTCCTAATATCGCTCAAAAACCGAATGAGAAAAAATCAGAAAGCAAACCAAACGCGTGGAAGGACTGGGATGAAAATTAGGTGAGAATATGAAAAAATACATTTTCATCTCAATAACCATTATTGGCATATTACTAGTATTGTTCTCTTCGCTAGGAATCACTCAAGAATTGAACGATGCGGACACTGTTGACGCCATGCTACCCCCGTGTACGGTGGAAAACGGCGTTCCATTTGTTGGTGAAGATGAAGTCACGTGCTACTGGGGTATGTCTGGCGAAGTCTTAGAGATACCTGCCGAGGCAATAGCTGCCAATGTTGGTGTTGAAATATCGTGGACCAAATCGGGAGTCTGGATCGGAATCGCTGAAGCCAGTGAAGCCGACAAATGTGAATTGAAAGGAGATTATTACGAGTGTCAAAAAGAATCTGTGAACATGATTGCAGGAGGCCCCAACTCAAACGGGGAAATTACCTGGCAGCCAACCCCGGGGGAATACCGGTTTGTTGCTGGAGGGGACGATTCGCAGACACTACAACAGTTTGATGTCGAATGGAATTACCAAGCATCATTGAAATCTACCTTTGCAATCGCTTTGTTGATTATTGGATTAACTCTAACAATTTCTGGAGCAATATTCTGGTATCGTACTGTGAAAAACTGATTTTGAAAAGGTTCATCAATTAGTGAACCTTAGGTTATGCAATATGGCGGATATTGACCATGCCCTGCGCTTGTTACAGAATAAAGTTAGAAGGCAAATTTTAGAGCGACTGGTTAGAGAACCACACTATCCAATGCAGTTAGCTGAATTAATCGGCGTTAGTCAACAAGCAATAAAAAAACATCTAAAAGAGCTTGAGCAGGGAAACTTCGTCACCAAGCTGAAGGTCCCGAGTGAAAAAGGCGGACCGCCAAGGACTATCTATACCGTGCAGGAAGCACTGTCGATTAGAATCGATTTAGGACCTGATTTATTCAATTGTGAACAACGTAAATTACCGTCAGGGGGACCAATGAGGCTATCTAATAAGCTGCCAAAAGACTCGCACAATGTCGCAGAATTGGTTAGCGGTAGAAAGCGTATATCGGTCAGTGAAGGAGTCACTCATATCGCAGAATTGAACCAAGTTATTGCGCGACTAGATAATGAAAGAGACGCATTAATAGCACTACACCAACACATTCGGAACCGGATTTCCCAAGGTGTGGATTCGGATTTCCAGCAATATGAGGAAAGAGCGATGATCCACTCAATTATCGAAGCACCTGAGAAGCGCCTAGATATCGAGTTACTGAGCAAAGAATTGCAACTTGGTCAGCGGCAAGTATCTGAGTTACTCGATGAGGTTAGAGCCAAACTACAGCGGCAAATATCCCAACGTGCAGGTCACGTAATCGTCACCCCTGAAAACTCAGACCTATACTGGTGGCTTGGAGATTACAAGAAATAAACCAGATAATCTCAATCCTCAGAATCTAATACCGAGGTAAGTGACGATTGTTCTGCAATACGCTTCTTCACTTCCTCTCTCCTAGCCTTTCCAACGAAGTAAACCACTCCTAATAGGGATAGAGTGAGCAAAATTACCACGAATGGCAGTGCGGTCTTGCCGACTATTTGCCCTGCAACGTCAAAGAATGGGCTCGGTGATTCAAGTGGTTCTGATACTGCCATGATGTTATTTGTCTCACTACCCTCCACGATTTCATTCATCGGGTCAACCACAACATACACTCCTTTACTACCAGCAACTACAGGATAGAGTAGGTAAATCTCAATCTCCTGTGCATCCTCTGTAGCATCGGGCGCAAGTAGAGCACCTACAACCTGGCGCATGACTATGCTATCTTCGTCACAACCGTTGCGCTTAATATCCTTGATAATCGATTGACTGTTAACATCGTCATATTGACACAATACTATTTCGATATCTGTTGCATGAGTGTTCCCCACATTTTGTAGAGTTATTCCAATTGGAATTGTCGAATCTATTTCAGCGCTATATTGGGACACTATGATTTCTTTGATGACTAGATCAGGGGCTTTTAGACTCAATGTAACGATAAATTCGTTGCTGTCAAGATTTTCTCCTTGCCAAGAAGGCGATGAATCGAAGTCGCCGCCCTCTGTCATATCTCCAGCACTTGACATCACTTTCAGTCCAACGTTACGTGTATCCAATTTAGCGGTGGTAGAAATCTTGACAACCGCAATCATCTCGATGGTTTGGTATGGTGCCATTTGTGGCATCATGTAGACACTGTTGGGTTCAATGTAAGCACACCGCACTGACTCTTGCTGTTCACTTATCAGTGCGTAATATGCGTCTATTTCCAACTGACTAGCATCTGCGGCAGGCATTGCTTCAGTGATCACAACACATGGCTCATCAACACTCAAATCGTTACTGATTTTCTTAATTGTCCGCCACTCTACCGACCAGCCCTCTAACGAACCCATGCCGGGTAGTTCACTCCATACGATGTCATTACCCTGTGATTGTGCAGTGTGGTTGTCTAACGTTGGCCAATCGTGAACATTACCGTTGTTGGTGATGTTGACGGCAAAACTCACAATCTTGCCTGGCGCTGACACTTTCACAGGGTTGTCAACCGATGGATCCATGGTGATTTCCATATCATAAAACTCGTTAACGTAAACATACAAGAAATCAACATCCCGTTCCCTAGTCAATCGATTATCTTCATTTGGATAAGCTTCTTCGGACAACGTCTTGAATTCTACAACATACAGTCCCGCTCCAATATCAAACTCTGGAACGTTCATCAGAACGTCAAAGGTCTGATCTGAATCTCGGTCCAATTCTTCGAGACTTTCACGCGGTATAACAATATCCCAGTGGCCTGTTCTGACAGGGACACCAGTTGGGTCAATGACCGTAGTAAGTCGGAAGTCAAATCTATCTGGGCCGTTGCCGTTGTTAATTGTGGTTACCGGCAGGACGAGATTTTCACCTGGGTTTACCGCGATTGCTGATATTGGATTACCATTGGAATCTGTAGTTGAAATTATTCTGTCCGCTTCCCGCTCGATTTGGGTATCTAAATTGTATTCATGAATCACATTGACCGTGTAACGTCCCGAATCCGACACTTTCTGATAGCCCTCAAGGTTCGCCTGTAGAGTAAAACTCTTCGAGCCGATACTGGCATCATCAGGGACGCAAACATTCACCCTCACCATCCATGTTCGGAAGGTG
>DUKK01000188.1 GCA_013329355.1 Candidatus Poseidoniaceae archaeon
AGTTCATCTATTTGCTCTTGAAGGTCTTTAGCGACTGATTTAGAGCCCCGCTCGCTGGCATTATTGGCGGCGGTTTCAAGATGCTGACAAAGACGTAATTTTTCACTCATCTCAGAATTTATGTTGTGATAATCACGCACAGTTGCGGCAATTTCAGACAAGTAATGAACCCGCTCTGCCGGAATAACTCCCTTGCGCTCACCCGTAACATCGGTTGGCAAACTTGCGTTAAAGCCGACTAATTTAGCGACCTTACCCCACAATCTATCAACTCCGCCGTCAGCGAATTGACTGGCAATTGTCGCAACGACGGGCAATTCTTCATCCGCAACGTCGAATTTGTTACGATTACGGCGAACCTGTTTGCGAATCGCTCGAAGTGCGTCTTCGCTACCACGCTTCTCGTATTTATTGAGAACGACAACATCAGCGACATCAAGCATTTCGATTTTTTCGAGTTGCGTGTGGGCGCCAAACTCTGCAGTCATGACATACATCGAGTGGTCGGCAACAGTGGTAATCGCATCACTACCTTGTCCAATTCCGCTAGTCTCGCAAAAAATCAGGTCAAAACCTACTGCCTTAGCAACCTCGATAGCTCGATGAAGGTTGGCAGAAATCTCGCTGCCCGAGCCGCGACTGGCTAGGCTACGCATGTAGAGGTCATTATTCGATAGCGAATTCATCCTGATGCGGTCACCAAGCAGGGCTCCACCGGTTCGCTTTCGGGTTGGGTCGACACACAATAAGCAGACTTTTTTCCCCGGGTTGTTTATGAGGATCCTCAGCATTAACTCATCCAGCAGGCTAGATTTTCCAGCACCACCAGTTCCAGTAAAACCGATTACGGGGACTTCCTTTGTGGAGGAGCGGCATTTCTCCAAAGTGGATTTGAAAGTCTGGTCATCAGCACTTTCACTCATTGTGAGAAGTAAACCAACCTTGGCAGTATCCTGAGGTGTCACTGGTCCACTAAGGGTATCAATTCTGTCAGAGTCTATCAAATCGACCTCGCTGGCAATGCTCATTAGGTGGTGAATCATCCCCATTAATCCCATTGTTTGACCATCATCTGGTGAGTATATCTTCGAAATACCAGATTCGTGCAGGGTTTTTATTTCTGGCGGAGTGATAGTTCCCCCACCGCCGCCAAAAATGCGAATGTGCTCGCAGCCAGCCTCATCCAATAATTGGCGTATGTAGGTGAAATATTCAACGTGACCGCCTTGATACGATGTCAATGCTACACCGTGGGCATCCTCTTGGATTGCACAATCAACTACGGCTTTGGCAGATTGGTCATGACCGAGATGAATTACTTCAGCACCGGCAGATTGAATCAGTCGACGCATCACATTGATTGCCGCATCATGGCCATCGAATAGGGACGCCGCAGTGATGATGCGTGGTGGACCAGTGGTTGTTTCGAACACTGGTTCTTCTTCGGCCATGATGCTTCGAACCCCCTGCAGTTCATCAATTCAACCCTTGCAGACGAAAATTCAGACTTCTGAAACTTCGCCATCGGCCAGCGGAGGTAGTCCTTTCTTGGCTCTAACATAGTCGGTGTAATTGCCATAGTATACGGTAATGACTCCGTCTTGTAATTCCCATATTCGATTGACGACTTGGTCGAGGAACCAGCGGTCATGTGATACTGTGACAAGGGAGCCTTCATAATTCAGCAATGCTTCTTCTAGGGTGTCTTTTGAATCCATATCTAGGTGGTTGGTAGGCTCATCCATCAACAACAAATTATTCTCTTCAAGCAGTAGTTTAAGTAAGGCTACTCTGGCACGTTCGCCGCCAGATAATTGGGATAATTTGGTCTTGACTTGGTCGCTTGAGAATTGGAATCTGCCAAGGGCCGCACGGATATCACCATACTGGAAATCAGGTCTTAATACTTCGATTTGTTGAACTGGATTGAGGTTGAAATCAAGGGTGGCATGGTCTTGATGGAAGTAACCGATTTGACAACCGGGAGCAAGGTCACGCTTGCCTGCGTCGAGTTGCAACTCACCATTGATTATCTTCAGTAGTGTGGTTTTTCCTTGACCGTTGCCG
The DNA here is from genome assembly GCA_013329355.1 of Candidatus Poseidoniaceae archaeon. Lineage (GTDB taxonomy): Archaea > Thermoplasmatota > Poseidoniia > Poseidoniales > Poseidoniaceae > MGIIa-L1 > MGIIa-L1 sp9354u. The sequence goes on from DUKK01000188.1 coordinate 2,068, forward strand.
CCAACAATACCGATTCTGTCGCCCTTGCGAATCTCTAAATCTTGGTTGTTGAGAATCGGCCGCTCAAGTCCATCGAAGCGCTTGGAGCCGCCGTCAATTTGCAATACATCCATACTGGCTTTATCAGTGGCTTCTAATTTGAGAATCAGCGGTTTACGCTTTTTAGGCACCCTTGCTTTGAGCGCCTTGAGTTCTTGTTGGTAGCGTTCAAGCATCTTATGCTTAGCAGAGATAGATTTGTCATATTTGTTGGCCCGCTTCATTTGCTGAAGCGCGCCGGTAGTTGACTGCATTTTCTTCTCCATCGTTTTGATTCGATCAGCTAGTGACGCTTCGCTAGTAACCTTCTGTTTGATGAATTGTGAATAATTGCCTTTCCACGGCCATGCTCTTAGATTGTCAACTTCGACTATTCTAGTGCAGACCTGGTCAAGGAAGTAGCGGTCATGAGAAACAATCAGTTGAGCGCCTTTGAAATCCTTAAGAAACGCTTCAAGCCATTCAGTTGTCTGAATATCGAGATGGTTCGTCGGCTCGTCGAGGAAAATCACATCAACTCCAGCAAGACCAACCAACTGCCGGGCAAGGGCAAGTTTGGCTTTTTCACCACCAGATAGTGCATTGACTTGCATGTCCATAGGGTGTTTATCAAGGCCCAATCGCTCGAGAATACCTTTGGCAATGCCAGCAACATTACCTCCACCACTACTGGCTAACATTTGTTGCAACTCGCTGTAGCGTTCCATGATTGGTTCCCAATCACTGTCGTAGAATGACGGGTCAATCATTTGCGCTTCGATCCCAGCAATCTCCTCCTCTAACTCTTGAAACTGTCGCCCCTTGCGGCCCAATTCTTCCTCGATAGTTGAATCTGATTCAATGTCGCGAATTTGTGTAAGATATGCAATGCGTATTCCCGGTGCAAAGTCGATGTCGCCAACATCTTGTTTTTGCTCACTTATGGTATTTAGCAGCGTAGTCTTCCCGGCTCCGTTGTGACCCACAATGCCGATGCGATCCCCGTCATTGACGATCATGTTGATGTCCTTTAGTACATCTACCGGTCCGAAGCTGCGGTCAACACCATCGACAGTGATTAGCTCCCGTACCATATTATCACCAAACCAACGGGCTAATTGCCAATTGATAAACCAAGTCCTTCAATGACTTAGTCAAAGGCAGTAAATGCCTTGATGATACGTTGCCGTCTTGCACGGTCAGCTTGGCGTTGTTTTTCCAGTTCACGACGAGCAGCAATTTGCCCACGCATCATACCCGGACAACCAAATAAACATACGGATATCCCTAAAACTCCGCCGATGGCGATAGACGCTAACAACGGCAGTCCGAGGATTAGTGAATTGGAAAACCCGGTGATGGTGCCAAC
>DUKK01000090.1 GCA_013329355.1 Candidatus Poseidoniaceae archaeon
AATTCAAGGTATGCACCCTGCTCTCCGAAGCAGAATTAGAGGATATGGCTACGAGGTATACGTAAATTCAGACATGCCTGACACCTCTAGGAATCGTCGTCGTTTGATTCGCTTTATTGCTCAAGAGGTCATAAAGGACATGGGGACAAACCGAGAAATTCCTCACTTCGACAAATCAGCAGTTGCTATCATCCTTCGTGAAGCTCAACGCAGGGCTGGCAGAAGAGGAAAACTATCTCTCCGCTTAAGAGAACTGGGTGGTCTTATCAGAATAGCAGGTGACTTGGCCAGTGAAGATGGCTCAAAGTATACCACTGGCGCACACGTGCTGGGCGCCAGAAACATCGCTAAGCCACTCGAGCAGCAAGTCGCTGACCGGATGATTGAGCGCCGCCGAGACTACTCATTGATAGTTAACTCAGGAGAAAGAGTAGGTAGGGTAAATGATCTGGCAGTACTCGGTGCTAATTCTGGCCTGTCCGACTTCAGCGGCATCATGCTACCTGTAGAGGCACTAGTAACGCCATCCCAGGGTGGTGGTGGCAAGATACATGCAACAGGAGGACTTTCCGACCTAGCGAAAGAGAGCGTAACGAATGTTAGTGCGGTAATCAAAAAACTAACTGGAAAAGATATCTCAGATTACGATATCCACATACAATTCGTCGATACACATGGCGTTGACGGCGATTCTGCCTCGATTACGATCGCAACCGCAGTGATATCAGCGCTTGAAGAAATACCAATAAGGCAAGATTTAGCTATGACAGGGTCACTATCAGTCAGAGGAGAAGTTTTGCCGATAGGCGGGGTTACTGCTAAAATTGAAGCCGCTGCCTTTTCGGGCATTAAGACAGTTGTTGTACCAAGAGCAAACATGCAAGATGTTCTGATTGATGACAAATACGTCGGTAAGATTGAAGTTATTGCAGTAGATTCACTAGATGAGGTTATGGAACAGGCGCTAATCAAGCACGAGCATAAGGCTGGCTTGGTAGAACGCCTTGGCAGTGTTATTGACAGACTCACCCCTGAGGTAACCAAAAAATCCCCATCTGCATGAAGTAAATTATTTGCTTCACACATTGCGTTGACTAGAAAAACCATGAGCAATGAGACGACAATATGACTGTCAGTCAACCTGCTGAACCTGTGGTTGCAGCCGGCAGAGGTGCACTAATTGTGCTATTTCTAGCGACGGTGATTGACATGATAGGTTTCGGTATTGTCATACCATTTCTCACCTACTTGGTTGAGGATTTAGCGGCTGCTCAGGGTATCGTTGAGGTTGGTCTGTGGGTTGGTTTGCTGATGACATCATACTCCGCAGCACAGTTTCTATTCTCGCCGTTTTGGGGCTCACTTTCCGATCGTATTGGTCGCAGACCTGTTTTAATGGTAGGTTTAATTGGTAACACGGTATTTTTCACCATGTTTGGTTTAGCAAATACATTGTTCATCGCTTTGACTGCTAGATTTATGGCAGGAGTTTTCAACGGTAATTTAGCGGTCGCAAGAGCATATATTGGTGACGTATCAACCCCTTTACAGCTAAACACCCGCATGGGTTTGATAGGTGCAGCCTTTGGCTTGGGTTTCACCATTGGACCATTTATTGGTGGAGAATTATCGAACCCTGCAACAAAATGGGATTTCTTTGTTGGCACCATATTTGAGACATACCCATATCTGCTACCATGCGTTGCAGCCGGAGCGTTATCATTAATTTCATTCATTTATGCTTATTTCTACCTTCCTGAATCTTTGCCAAAATCTAGGCGGGCGACTAAGGAAAGAGTAAATTGGCCAGAAAGGTTGAGAACCTCTTTCAAGCAGTCTTACTCGATGCTGAATAAAGGATCGATTTCAATTATAATATGGGCGACTATGCTTTTCATATTCGGTTTTACCATCATGCACGCGGTATTCATATTATACACTGGAATGCCGTTAGATGATGGTGGATTAGGTTATAATGAGGCGCAAAATGGAAGGATTTTTGCCGTAATCGGTATTGCTGGAATAGTTACTCAAGGTTTACTCATTGGTCCATTGTCAAAGCGGCTAGGTGCCAAAAGGATGCTTCCATTATCGTGTTTTATTTGTGGCACTGGATTAGTGTTAATCCCATATACACAGGCGGAATATGCAACGGTCCAACTAGTACTTGTTGCAATAATTGTCGCTGTCGGCAGTGGACTGTTCCAGCCATCTTCTTCTACATTATTGACCACATTCGCAAAGCATGAGGGCATAAACCTTGGAATTGTGATGGGTGCTCAGGAATCTGTCAGTTCTTTTGCTCGTATATTGGGCCCGTTAACAGGTGGTCTAGTGTGGACTTTTACAGTTTCTCGAGATTGGCCGTTAGATTATCATACCGCATTTCACATGTGTGGCATACTGATGTTGTGCTCGGCACTTCTGTCACTAAGGATCAAGGTTTTACCAGATGCTTACTATGAGGAATCATAACACTTCGGTAAGTATTTTCTCTAATTCAGTATTTATCATTAGGATAAGCGTGCCAAATTCCGGAGGTATGTTTGGGTCTTCGTACAATTCTTCCAGTTTTGATTGACTCATGGCAATTCGGACATCAAGCTTTTTGCTTTTGTTAAGTAACCACTGGTCGCAGGCCTCTTTAGCCTGTCTGCGAATATTTCTCGGGACTTTTGGGTCGTCAATTTGATTGATGACAGTTGCCACTTGCTGTAATCTTGTTTCTATGTCCATGCTCAGTCCTCCAATGCTGGGTAATGCACTCTCTCGGTAGGCCGCCTTTAAATTCATTGTCGACAAGCGCCTGTCATGGCACTGACAAGCGAGCAGATACTAGGCTGGAGTAGGGTAGGTGTTCTACTGCTTGGTATGGGCTGGGCTGCTTGGATGGACCATAAGGCTCGCAAGGTGAGTAACGAACACTGGCTAGTTTGGGTCAAACCTGCTGTCTTCATATGGTGTTTGGAGTTACTAGCCCGAGATGCAGATTGGACTGTCTTTTTGACTGCGTCGGCAATTGTCGCATATGCCTCTATGGCAGTAATTGGGCGACCAACGGTTAAAGACATCCTCGCAGGGAATCGCGAGGATATCATCGTGTCAGTTTGGTACTTGGTTAGCTTTCTAGGTGTTGCTTTTGGCATGGTGAAGTATAGTGATGTTGACTTGCTTGATTTGCTGCTAGGTGAAGCAACTGGTATGGTTGCATTGTACTGGATGACACTTTCTGGTTTATTGGTGATTTTTGTAATTGATTTGGGCTGGAGGTTACGATTAATTCATGGCGGTGCTGATGCAAAGGCGTTGATGTGGGTGGCAATATTAATTCCTAATTGGTCGACAATGCCAGTAATCACTGATTATAATCGGGAGATTATACTGCAGTTGCCTCCAGCAATCTCCCTTCTAATGTGGGGTGGTTTGACATTTCTCTTAATCCCTCTAGTATTAGTGGTTAAGAACCTAGTTCAGGGTAATGTAAAGTCGCTTAGAGACTTGCGAATGTTTTGGCATTCCACGGTAATGAGCTTAGATAAGGTGCAACAGAGCCATGTTTGGTTGCTGAGTTCAATTATCAAAATGCCTAACGGACAAGTGAGTGTATATCATCGTACTAGAGCACCACGTCGAACTCCGAGTGAACAAGAATTGTCCGAGCAAATAGCGACACTGCGACATAATAATATCGAGGAGGTCTGGGTTAGCTACAAATTGCCTTTACTGGTATTTCTTTTTCCGGTAATAATACCGATGGCAATATTTGGTGATATCACAGTGATTATCTTGCAAGTAATCGGGTTATGATGTTCAAGCACCTTTACGTTCGATATTTTTCGGACGGAGACCTTTGTAGTTACACTTCCTACATTTGACTGCACGATATGCAAGCCTTGCATTGCATTTCATGCAAATCTTCTTGCGAAGCATTCTTGCTTCTGCTTCGGGGAACCGTGCCATATTCGGTCCACCAACTTCCCCTATTTAACCACAACCAAACAACCACGAAGTGATTTAGGGGCAATCACTACATTGAAACACTATTCTTATGAGCGCTAGCCATGCGAATTGTGCGATTACCTGGTATTCATCATGATTCAAATGTGATTTTAGTAATTGGCACCCTTGGCTGTATCGTTATTGACGCCGGTACTTCATGGTATCAGGCACTCCAACTCGAACGAATTCAAGGAATATTAGATGGTAATGAGGGGGATAAACCCACTGTCGATAGAATACTATTGACTTCAAGAAGGTTCCCATGCTCCGGTGGAGCCAACTTTTTGGCCGCACAACTTGGTAATTGCCCGATTCATATCCACCGAGAAGGACGATCATCCCTGGAAACCGGCGATTTCTTTACCACATGGGCAAACAGATTTGATTCAGACATGCCATTCACTAAGACTGAGGTTGTTGAGGACAGTGATGTATTTGCTCTCGGCGATGGGCAGGTATGTGCTTTGGCATTGCCAGGACATTGCTCGGATGGTATGGCTTATCACATACCAGAAAAAGAATTGATTATTGTTGGTCAATTACTTCCGCGAGCTGACCGACCAACTAGATGGGATATGCCAACAGGCTGTCTACCAGATATCGTTGAAAGCCTAAAGTCAATTAAGAAACTAAAATTAGAAACCATAATACCACTTCAGGGACCTGCGATAAAAGGTAAATCTCATGTAACTGAGACTCTGAATAGACACATTCGATTCTTTGAAGAATGCATCGAACGTGATGGCAAGGCGCCAAAATCCTGGCCCCGTCCGGCCCAAACGGCGTTATGGTTGACGCCACAGCCACCATGGCCTCTTGTTGAAAAAGAGAAAGTTAACTGATCATTGGCAGATCGAGCATTGCAACTAGTGGTGAATTATTGGCTTTCTTTTGTAGGAGCATTGCGCGTCGGTTTGAGCGTTCGACTTGCTTCTGATAGAATAAATCATTTTTATTGTAGTTTGACTGTATTACGCCTTCCCAATCGTAATTATACTTCGACCAACCGCTTTGAATGGTAATTCCACCTTCTAGAGTTCTAATACTTGTTATGCATTCTTCGTGCTTGAATAGTAGGACAAAGTTGTTCGGTACATCCCTACCAACTAGCCAAACATGACCGCCATCATCACCGACAAGTAATCTGTCGGATGAATTAGAGATTCGACAAATGGACCTTATTACGGTGCCGGATGTGTCATATGCATCTAGCAATTCCAACCTCGGTAGAGATAAGCGAATTACATTGCCCCTAGTGTCGCCGATAACCACAGATTCACAGTAACCCGTTGGCCCCTTCATCCCTAGTAATACGGCTGCAGGATACTGCAATCGGTAATTTGTTCTTCGACCACTATTTGGGCGCCAACTAATCATTCCATCATCCAATGCGATCACGTATCCTTCATCAAGTATCATGCTTCTGACCACTGTTCCATTTGCCATACATGGGAAATGTCAGCCGTTGGTAGGATTACTTTTCTGAGACCCCTGATCTCAAAGTGAAAGTGTAATCAATAGGTTTCTTCGTTTTTATTTTCTTTCTTCCATATTCTGTAACATGGCTTGCAGACCCTTACTCTGCCCTTGAGCGCAGTAAAATTGCCTTGCCCCCAAACATCAATTGCGTTGTCAAGGGAGAGGGAGCGACCACCCATAGATTTGTCAGCGAACTTGTCGCAACCAGTTATTGCACAAGACAATTCACCCTGTGTGGATTTTTTCTTTTCGTTGCCCTTTGCAGACGAATCTTGTTGCCTATGCTTCCTAGCCTTCGCTTTGAAACCCATGCTCTATCCACCGGTTTGCGCTTATTCAATGTTAGGGTATCACTGTTTGGACGCTTCACCGAGTTGTGCCAGCAGTCCGTCGAATATCCTGAGCAAACCTCTGAGTGTAACTTCTGAGACATTAGCAACCTTGCAGATATCTGATTGTGTACGAGATGTTCCTGACTCAGACGCTGCTTTGTAAATCAATGCTGCAGCCACACCCATTGGCTTCTTACCTTGCCATATGTCTTCATGCGGCTGTATCTTAGACCACAGGTGGTTGACTTGAGTGAAAATATTAGGCGGTAATTGTAGGTCAGAAATGAACTTGTCAAAGTATTCATTAGGTGATGTTATTTTGTGCAAGTTAAGTTTACGTGATACCTGCCTAATTAACCTAGAGAGTTCCTTTTCGGTGATGTCATAACTCGTGGCAATTTCTGGAATCTGTCTTGGCAGGTTTTCCTCACGGGCAACCAAGTAAGTACAGGCTGCAGCAACACCGGCGATTGACCTTCCAGTAACAAAGCCATCACCACTTAATCTTCGGTATAACCTAGCAGTTTCTTCTTGGAGTGATTTAGGTAAATCAGACCTGTCTCTGATCATCTGGTTAGCTTTTACAAGGTTGCGCTCTCGACTTTTTCTAGTCTTAGAGCGCTCATCTATGACTCTTCTTCGACGCCAGTCCCTTCTCGCTTGGGAACTAATTCCGTGTCTGCCGGCAGATCCCGTGTTGAGGTCTCGAACATCAATCGATGTGTTGAGTCCTTTGTCGGCGAGGGTGTAGGTAAGCGGTTGCCCAACTCTAGAACGATCTTCGGTTTTATCTCTGTTAGTCCATTCTGCACCGGGGTCTATGACATTTTCTTCAACAACTAGGCCACATGAATTGCAGATGATTTCTCCTCTGGTATCGTCTAGTTGCCAATCGACAACTCCACACTCTTCACATGGTCTGGTATGACCGTCAACCACCCTGCGGTTCGGATCAAACAGCCCGTATTCTTTAATGTCGGGTCTAGAACTTTTTCTCTTATCGGATTCCATTTACTTAACCTCCAGTTATCTAGTTGTATCTCGACCAATATAAACTCGTTGATGTTTTGCTTACTCCAATTGCTGTGCAATGCCTCATGTTCACCGTTTAGTTACCACTGGTATGCTTGTAACTAGATTGGAGTTGATATAAACTGTTGTTTAATCAGCATTATAGGTCTATA
>DUKK01000009.1 GCA_013329355.1 Candidatus Poseidoniaceae archaeon
TACTGAAGCACTCGCTGGCCATTGCCAAGTGAATGTCGGACGCAGGTCAGGTATAATTGCATGCGAGGTTTGATTGAAGTAAATCTGCCCTGGCGCTGGGGCAGTCAAAACGGCAGTGTTTGATGGCAAATCTCTGTTACCATAGGACCAGGTGAAATTAACCGTGGGTTGCTCATTTGAATAATCAGAAGAATGGAAATAAACCAGTTCACCAAGTTGAGAGCCTGGCGCATATAACATGACTGAGATATAGGTTTGGCCCTGATCAAATGCGTATTGAACCAGTGGGGTAATATCCCATGACATTTCACCACTCACTGAATCCTGGATATCTAACGGCGCGGATATGTCTGAGCCTATTCCTCTACCTCCCAATTCGGTCCAGTTTGAGGTGCCGTTGTATTGAACGCTATTCACCGATTCATTCCATGGTTGTAATACGTTTCTTACCGCTATTGGAATACCAGAGGTTGACAGCGGCGTGGCTTCTAGTAGCAATGATGCAGCAATAACTGTGGCGTTCTCTGGATGCATTTCAATCGGAATAGGAATTTTTAGTAGCATCGATGAATTTAATCCTGTTCCTGTAGTACCAACCTCCAAAAATGGCTCGTTTAGGTTGATTGAGGATGGAATATTAGCATCCAGTATTGAGGTATCAACAAACTCCAAAACATTGCTGTTACTTACGGCACTGTTGTGATAGAATTCAGTTGTGTAGGTGGTAGAATCAACCAAGTCGACGTTGAAGTCTGGCAGATAGAAATGGAAATTTGATGACCATTCCCCAAGTTGGTATGTTGAGGATAGCCCCCTAACACGCCAGAACCATTGCTTGCCGATTTCAAGGTCTGATTGCAATTGATAGATGTTATTAGCAACGTCAAATCCAGGGTCGTTCCAAGACGATACTGAACGCTTGTCAGGAGAATTAAACTGTTCTGTGGTGTCTATCTCGAAGCCCCAGCCAGAAATTGGTACAACATTGTTTGGAGTCCAGTGAAAACTCGGCCCTGCCTCGGTTTCAAGGCTTGAATTGTTGACAAATACCCACTCAGCATTCGCCGGGAAAGAAGCGGTAGGTGGGAGCGGTTTTTGATTAGACCCTAGTGCATAGGTAATTTCGATTGACGGTTGTTGGTTGGTAGATGAATACGGAGAGCCAAATAAAGTATTGATATTAGTTTGTCCTGGCATAACCTCAAACATCAGGTCAAGCCTTTCGCTATCTCTCATGGAATCCTGAACTGCGCTAGTGATGTTCCATGTGTGATCTCCTGTCGAGGTTAGCACAACTGAATCCAGCAGATTTGTCCGGTCGTTAGCGCCACTAGCACCGGGATTGCCCCATGACACACCATCTGATGATTCAAGCCAAGTCACCTCTTGTGGATTCCAATCGTGAACGGACAATTCCCATACGCCTAATTCAGGGTTGGTGCCTGTGACAGAAGTGCTAGTCAAAGTGATTTCTGAGCCCACTACTGCTAAACCATCTGGCAACAGGTAATTCCTGATGTCAAAGCCCAGCAGACCATTCGATTTACCACCTGATTGTGAATCTGTAACACCAATGTAAGGATAGCCAAATGTGTTGCCGGTTGGTGAGCTGCTACTAATTGTCGCATGAGCAAAGTCCGGTGTTCCGGAAATTGTTGGTTCAGAATCGGCCGTCACTACAAGTTTATGCAATGAGCCACCCAGCCACTGCGAGGTCACGGAAGTGACAAAGAAAGAGGTCTCATTCCAAGCTCCTGACAAACCATCGTTATCGATGTGCTTTACCCGCCAGAAATACTCTGCCCCAGTGCTAAGTGCAGCACTTCCCAGTATTGCGTAATCGTCAGAATTTGTCGGCGAATTGCCGTTAGACCTCGAATCCTCAGCGTGAATCAGATTTCGATAAAATGGGTCAGTTGCCAATTGGAGGATAGAATGTTGTTGGCTATTATCACTGGTAGCCCAAGTCATTACAGGCGTGGTATTACCTGATAGGTTGCCGCCAGTAACATTCCATGTTGTTTTGCCACCTGTTGGCTCAATCAGTGTGGACTCCGCTATCGAGGTGTTAACGGGAAGAGAGTAAGTCAGATTTAGGGTAGGCCAATTTACTGTGTTTGAATGCGTACTGTCGAAAAATAATACTCCATTTGCTTGGGTTGGTGGCTGCTCACTGGGTAACATACCTGTGAGGAGATAATCTATCCTACTGTCGCCACTGTCAACGATGAATTGCTGAGCCGAGTCATGAACGCTAATGGCAAATGTGTCACTAGCTTGATTTGAATTAATTCCGGTATCTTCCGCAGAACCAATGTTGCCCATTCCACCATTCGACCAAGTGTTACCAATGCTGCCATAATTCCAAGTTGCCTCATCCTCAATCCAGGCAGTCCCAGTATACTCGTGCATTGATAGCATAACAGGGGCGCTCTGGAAACTTATTCTGGTTAACTCAATGTTGGCATCGAGGACGGTAATATTACTATCCAATCCCAAAAGATGTAAGTTTACTCCAAGGTGTATTACGCTTTGCGAGGAGGGGGCATTTTCAATAGTCATTACACCGGATCCGGCTTGCTGATTGGGGTTTGCGCTAGCAACGTAAGTATCTTCGATCAATTTGAAATCCTGAAGATTGAAATCGTTGTTGGAAATATTTAGGGTCGCAGTGCCATCATTATTGTTAGTGATGGTATATCCGGGTAACAAGAAGTAGCCCGACTGCCAATCTGACAGTTTAGCGGTTGTGTCAATGCTTCGGTATCGGTAAGATATCTGGTCGCCGATATTGAATGCCTCTGATGCAGGAATATCATATTCACCTGATGAACCAGTAGTGGTAAAAGGGTAGAACATCGTTGAGTAAAGCCAATTATCATTCAAGACGCTACGAAAATCATCCGCAAGCGAAAACTGAAACTCCACATCAGCACCGACTAACGAGTCGTAGGATATTATTGGATGAGTATCTGGTTGAGTTATGAGTCCACCAGTCATCAAAGGTTGGCCATTTTCAAGGAAATCAACAGTTACCGAACCGCCATCGCCATGTGCACCAGTTGCATGAGTTATGCTCAAAATGGGATCATATGCAGTATTGCCGTTGCCATCCTTGAAGCAACGCAAATCGCCACCGATGGCTGAAATTACGAAATCGAATTTATTGCGACCAAGATCTAGGCTAGTCTGCGCGAGTTTCGTTACATTGAGCGAATATTCATTAATCGTACCAGATAACTGAGTAGCTGTTGATGGAGTATCCCAAACTGTTCGGTCACTAGTACCCTCAATACCTGGTGATTGCCAGTTTATGGAATCTGCAATCTCGTTCCAAGTTACCTCAAGAGGGGCGAAATTTGCGATGATGGTGGCTGGGTATAGCACAGGCGGAGTCCCAGGCAAAGCTTCAGTAGCAACTTCACATGTCAGCGTTAATTCTGCGCTGATGATACTATCAGATGCTGCGGTAAGGTTATTGATAAATCGATACAGACCTCTAGTTTCTGTCCCTAGAAGGGAATCAACACCGATTAGATTATCATTAGCTGAATTAAAATTTACATCCGGATCTTGCAAACTAATGAAAGTCTCAGCATTTGATGAATATTGATACAGCGAATATGCAGCGCTTTGCTGGTCGTTCAATTCGTACTGAACATCATTTTCAGCCACCAATATTTCGCTAAAAATGAACAAAAATACAATGAAAATCGCAGTTAGTGCTCGACGTTTTTCGGACGCGTACGGCATGGGACTCATCTATGGTATGGAGTCTCCTTTTACTGTCTTTTCCCTCGATTGTATTTGTATCTACACACTAGGGAGATATTTAGGCGGTCACTTTAACAGTTGACAATCATAATGTTGAAGGGCGTCCGCCATCATGGAGTTGGTATGAGCGAGTTATGGGTTGAGAAACATAGACCACGCTCAGTTAGCGAAATAAGAGGTCAGCCGGCGGTTGTGCAGAGACTTGCTATTTATGCTGAACAGAAACAATTCCCACACCTATTATTTGCCGGCCCTCCGGGAACTGGAAAAACCACCGCCGCAATGGCCTTGACCAAGGATGTATTTGGCGATAATTTCCGGGAGAACCTGCTAGAAATGAATGCCTCTGACGAGCGTAAACTTGAGAGCATCAGAACCAAAGTGAAACAATTTGCTCGGACTAGTCCATACGGTGGCGCTGCATTCAAGATTATCTTTCTTGATGAGGCCGACGCACTGACCAATGATGCTCAAGGAGCATTGCGTCGAATAATGGAGCAATACGCTGAGACCTGCAGATTTATTCTATCGTGTAACTACTCTTCAAAAATTATTGAACCAATCCAATCTAGGTGTGCTGTGTTTAGATTTAGACCCTTGGCAGATGCTGATGTTCACCAACAGGTTCACCATGTGGCTTCACTCGAAAAAATCAATCTTGACGATGATGCTGCTGATGCTCTTACTAGGATTAGCCGAGGGGACTTGCGCAAAGCCCTCACTGCGCTCCAAGTCTCAGCCGCACTGAGCAGTGACGTCACTCGTGAACTCATCTACGAGACTTCAGCGACAGCACCACCCGAAAGCCTACATCAGTATCTCAAGGCGTGTCGAGATGACGGTTTTCACTCAGCACGCCGCAGATTGAGGGAACTACTTGACAAGTATGGCTTGGCTGGGACGGACTTCGTCAATCAACTTCATCGTGAACTATACTCTGCAGATTTCTTGAGCGAGGAATCAAAGTTAGATTTGACGGAATGGATGGCGGAAGTTGACTACCGACTAGTCGAGGGTGGTGGCGAACAAATTCAATTAGATGCACTCACTGCTCGATTAGTTACTCATCTGCAGCGATAATCACTTTCACTTTTACTTTAGGCGTTTCGAAAATTGACTATTAGTTAAGGAGGTTAATAGTGTCCTGATGGGAACTGATAGCCTGCTAAACCTGCTCTGCTGGACTCCACTTGCTAAACCGATTCGGGCACTACGTCAACACAGAATAAACCGGATTGCTAAAGAGAATTATGACAAGAGAAAAATTGATTCAATCATTGAAACCATAATTGTCGATTATGGTGACTTACTATCATGAATCATTAGACTCAATCGCCTCAACAACTACCAATTTCCAGCGGTAAATTCGCTCATTTTCCCAAGGATTGCCGTCCTCTTTGATAGTTACCAGTATATCGTGACTGCCGACTGCTAGGTTAGATCCTAGATTTATCGCAAATGGTTGATCCTTTTCATGGGGAACTAAGACTGGTGCTGAGGTATTATCCGTCTTAGTTGCGTTGTTTATTCTGTCGATATTGTTTGCCCAATAAAATTCATCACTTGCTAGGTCAGTGGTTACCGATTGGTGGGTAAGCTCGACAGTTACTTCCGCACCGTCTGAATTTACATTATCCGCCAAAGCAAATAACAACCAAACCTCGCCTTCTAGCCTGCCGTCATTTTCGACAACCCACTCAATTATTCCATCCCTGCTTGAATCTTCATTGAATAATAACAATTCGCCATCATCCGAAGCAATGGCCCAGTGACTGGCTAATTTAGGTGCTACAATATCACCCATTGGTGGATTAACTAGTAGAAACGACATCGCAAGAAATGTAAACGTGTGCAAGAAACCAGCTTTAAACCAGGTTCCTTTACCGTAATGTTCCTGGAATCTCTGCGGCATCACCATTCTGTGTAATTGTGGAATGAGAATTATTGCGCTTAATGGCATCAAATAAAGAATATCAGACTTATCAGACGAGGTATTAGGCATCAAGACATAGCGCATCGCCAGTGAAACTGCTATTGAAAAGGCAATTACCAGCCACATAGATGCAGTATCTGCTTTTTCTTTGTCGACGTGTTTTACTGGGTCAAATGACTCAATACCTAGGCTCGGTCCACTTCTTCTGACCTTCCTGTCTTCGCTGGCTGCTCCGTCACGCTTCTTACGTTCAGTCGCAGCCGCCGCCATTGCGGTTTGAAGGTCGACCATGCTACTCCGGGTTACTGGGAGTGCATGAATGCTGCGGATGATTTTTACTTTGATTAAGAAATTGAGGTAATGACTTTAGCCGCATTATTCAAAGAGTCTAGACTACAGGAAGCGTTAGGCCGGGGTGGCGTAGTTGGTAGCGCGTCGGACTCATAGGGCAGCCTACAAGGCAATCGTATGACGTGCAACCCTTGCGGTGTCTGAGACATCCGAAGGTCGCGGGTTCAAGCCCCGCTCCCGGCACCATTGCTAATCTAATAGTTGCAGACTTGATATCCGTTTTGCCAATGGGTCACATCACAGAGAACCTTATAGCGTCCGTTTTAGTGCTTTAACCAACACAATCTGCTATGCCGATTGGTTGTGGTGAAAATATGACTATTCTACTGAAAATGGAAAAACTTCAGCGCTATTATGAAACTCCTGCAGGAGTCGTCAAAGCCCTAGATGGAATCGATTTAGAAATTAATCAGGGTGAAAGAGTGATTTTACTGGGACCTTCGGGGTCCGGTAAAACCACATTGCTGAATTGTTTGTCGGCTTTGGATAGTCCAACTGCGGGAGAATATATGTTCAACGGGCATGAGGTCCCTCGGGATGCATCCGAGCCAATGACTTCTTTCAGGCGAGAAAATATTGGTTATGTATTCCAATTTTTCAACCTGCTACAAGATTTAACGGTGTTAGAGAATATTTTGCTGATCCAAGAACTAGGTGGCGCAAAAGACCCAAATCGAGCAACTGAATTACTAAAATTGGTTGGGTTGGAGGGCGAGGTCAATCGATTTCCAGGTGAAATTAGTGGTGGACAACAACAGCGCGTAGCAATCGCGCGTAGCATAGCCAAACGGCCAAACCTGTTGCTTGGAGACGAATTGACTGGCAACCTTGATACCGAAACCTCAAGAAAAGTTATGACTGCTTTAGTCAAAGCCTGCGAACAGGAAAACATTACTGCGGTATTTGTCACGCATGATGAGGGGCTGGTCGAATACGCAACTAGGGTGATTCGAATTGATAGTGGAAAAATTGTCTCTGACGAACTTACTGTATAATCCAGATAATTGAGGTGATAAAATGTCTGCACTGTTGAACAAACGACTTGCAAGGAGCCTTTGGCGTAGCAAACTCCGGTTGTTCGCAGTTATCTTTATGGTTTCCGTAGGCGTATTTGCCGGACTTACGTTCGGTGGATATTCTCACAATCTAGATAGCATGTATGATACCATGCATGCTGATAACGATGAAGGAGCAAATCTAGCTGATTTGTGGATTGATAATCGAAGTACTACTTGGAGTGCGGAGCAAGTTGTTGGCTTTTGCCAACATCTGAGTGCTAATTGGGAGTTTTCTGCTCATAATTTGGACAGTTGTGAGGGCCGGAACATTATACCAGGGGCAATGTTTTATGATGAAAATGGCGCAGATAAAATCATCAATTCGCTCTGGCATGGTATTTCTCCAACCGCTAACAGCGACCGAGTTTGGATGCCAGACGGACACTCTGACGGAAGATTAGCAGTCGCTGATGATGAGATTGTAATAGATGCGCACGTCATGGAACCGCTGAATCTTGGTCTCGGTGACGTGGTTACTATCGGTGCCGGGTCATCAAGCGCGGAATTTACTATCGTTGGTTATGGTTATCATCCAGTTCATATTTTTATGGCACCAGAAGGATCAGTATTCCCACCAGAAGCTGGAGAATATGTGGTTGGCTACCTTTCAGAATCTGGCATGGCTAGACTTACAGGTGATCAATTAGGTGCAAGCAACACGATTCTTTTGGATGTCGAGGGCACACCTTCATTTGATTTACCCGATACAAAGATCTACGAGGGTAACGAAATAGATGCCATAAAATTGCAGGTCGAGGAGGCGTTAACTGCTAATGAACTCGATGCCAGACAACGTGACCGAGGGCAGAACGAACAAGTGGAAATAATGCGCCAAGATTTGGAAGGATCAAAGCGCATGTCTACACCATTCACCGTTATGATTGCCGCAATCGCTGCGATTACAATCATTCTCAGTCTACAACGACTAGTCCAGAGTCAAGCCAAGGAAATTGCTGTATTGCGCACGCTGGGTGTTAATCGCAAATCCCTGCTATCTGGATATCTTTACGCCCCGATAGTCATTGGATCACTAGGTTGTCTAGTTGGCTGCCTAATTGGTCCATGGGGTATGAATGGTATGCTTGATTTTTATCAAAGTATAGTCGGAGTGCCAATAATTGAACGTCAAATGCCAATCACCCTCTACGGAGCAGTCATACTACCAACAATGATTGTTGTATTTATTTCGGGAATATTCCCCGCTTACAAAGCTAGCCGGCTAAATCCGCTGGAGGTTTTGAGTGGACAAAGTGAGATGAGAGTGGGCTCCAGAACTTTGCGGAAATTGACAGCATGGATGCCGACTACCCTGGGACTATCTGTTCGCTCAAGTGTAAGGAAACCAATCAGATTGACCATGACTTTTGTTGCTGTAGGAATTTCCCTTATGCTATTTGGGTCAATCCAAATGATGTCGGCTGGGATTGAAGATACGCTCGTTGGTGGCATTGAGGAGGACCAAAGCTGGGACGCCCAAGTATACGTGAACGTGGATGGCGAAGACGCCGTATTAGCATGGGCCAACAATGTTGGTGCTAATGCCGAACTACTAATTGAGATGCCATTGGGTCTGGTAGAAGACACCGATGGTGTGGACCGTATTTTTACCGTCGTAGGACTAGATAATTATCAAACCGGTATGCGTAGTGTCAATCTTCTTGACGGGAAAACACCGACTCAGCAAGGTTCTACGCCCGAGGTCATGATGGATGAGGGTTCAATGATCTTCCTTGGCTGGGAAGTTGGAGAGACTCATAGTGTTTTAGTAAATGGTGTGCAACAAGAGGTAGAGGTAGTTGGGAGCACCCGTGGTGATTTTGTCAGAAGTATGTATTTTCTGCGAGCAGACTTGAGTATCATTACCGGAGTTAACGCTACCTCTGTTTACTTGGACCTGCCAACTGGGGTTGAGGTTGACACTGAACTGGGAGAGATTTCGGTTGGAGTAGTAGAACGTCAAAGCTTAGTCGACGGTATCGAAACTCTAATTGAGCAACAAACCCAATTATTTCAAGCTATAATGTATCTTGGTTTACTGTTTACCATTGCGGTTATGCTTAACACTATGATAATGAATGTGGCCGAGCGAGACTTTGAATTAGCGACGCTACGAGTCCTCGGCGCATCAACCGGACGCTTAGGCGCCATGCTGTTGTTTGAAAGTTTGCTAATTGGTATAATTGGCGGTTTAGTCGGAGTCGTGTTTGCCTATGGTGGTGCAATTGGTCTAGCTGCATCATTCTCATCTTGGCAATTCTTTGTCCCGGTAGTGATTGTGCCAAGTGTCGCTTACCAACTAATGGGTGGAGTGATAATCATCGCCATTGCAATGACCCCAATTGGCATATGGCGATTGAGACGCATGGACTTGGTTGAGAAGGTTAAGGACTTATCTCAGTGAAGCGAACTCTTGATGAGCCGTCAATTCTTGGCAGATGCATGGTCGATATCCCTGAAATTGGACATAGAGTCCTGATTGAGGTTGACGGCCACAACGGTAAAACCACTCATGAAGGAGTGATTCTACACCCAGCCGCCAAGGGCCATATCACCATTAAACTAGCCAATGGCTATAATGCCAGTTATGCTATCGACGAAATCATTGACATTCAGAAATTAGCCAAAATACCAGAGGTGCAATTCAATGAAGAACCTAAACTGCAAACCAAGGAAGGTTTACCTCATGTCAGAATCATCCATACCGGCGGAACCATCGCCTCTAAAGTAGATTACAAAACAGGTGCAGTTGTGGCAAAATTTGAACCTGAAGAATTAGTAAGTGAGATACCCGAGTTGGCGCAAATAGCCAACATCGATGCGGTTAAACTAGGTAACATGTTCAGTGACGACATAAGACCCCAGCACTGGAATAAACTAGTCGACGCGACAAAGCAAGCCTTCGATTCTGGCTGTGACGGCGTGGTAATAACACATGGCACTGATACCCTACACATTACGTCTGCAGCAATGTGCTTCGCTTGGTCTGGTGAAGGCTCGGCCCCGCCTGGCAGAATTGCACTGGTTGGCTCACAAAGGTCATCAGATAGGGGTTCGTCTGACGCCTCAGAAAACCTGATCTCAGCAGTGTTATGGGCTGCAGAGGGTCCACAACCTGGCGCAATAAGAGGCGACGCAGCGGTGGTAGTAATGCACTCTTCAAGCCATGATGGAACATGTTCAATTCAACCAGGCACTGGTGTCAGAAAATTGCACTCGACGCGGCGTGATGCATTTCGCAATGTCAATAGCCAGCCCATCGGCTATGTTAGTTTCGAGGGAAATCAGCCAAAAATTGTCCTTGATACTTCTTATGAAACCGAATTATCGCAGACTGAGTGTGAAGTAACTAATAAGCCAAGAACATACTCAGCGAGCGTCAGAATCGCTCAATTTATTGCTGGACCATATTTACACGAGGAAGAAATTGAAGCGATTGTTACCACTGGTCCTCAAGCGATCGTCATTCATGGTACTGGCTTAGGACATTTGCCGATTGATGACCCGGGAGGTGATGCACCAGAAAACACCAAGATTTGGCGCGCATTAACCAGGTGCATCAACCGAAATATACCAGTCATCGTGACAACACAGTGTATTAATGGTCCAATCGATATGAACGTTTACTCTAAAGGCAGAAAGCAACAAGAAATGGGTTTACTTGGACATGGTAGTGTCACCTCACCCGATTCAACGGTAGTAAAAATTCACTACGCATTATCCAATAACAAAGATGTCGCAAAGATTCTGGGAATGAATCTTTGTGGCGAGAATCAAAACATATTGCGGGAGTGATAAAGTTGTCAAAAGAAGCCGACCGTAAACTCGACGAATTACGCCAAAAACGGGACGAGGCACGCTTAGGTGGTGGCCTGAAGAAACAAGAAGCAATTCGTAAAACTGGTCGAGGGACCGCTAGAGATCGTATCGGTATGTTACTAGATGAAGAATCATTTATTGAAATTGACTCTTTCGTAACCCACCGTGCCGTTGACCACAATATGTTTTTGCATCAAACCCTTGGCGACGGAGTCGTAGCTGGTCATGGTACTATCGATGGACGTAGAGTATACTGTTTTGCCCAAGATTTCAGCGTTCACGGTGGCAGCATGGGTGAGAGTCACGCCAAGAAAATCAGCAAGGTTGTCGAAATGGCGGAGCGAGCAAAAGTTCCGATTGTCGGAATGTGGGATGGCGGTGGTCAACGAGCCCAAGATGGTGTCTCGGGGCTTGCTGGGACTGGGGAACTACTCGATAGATTAGTTCAGTGTAGCGGTAGGGTGCCGATTATAAGCTTAGTTTTGGGGCCAGTTGTCGGCGTCTCCTCATTGGCCGCAAGCCTGGCAGATTTCACTATTTTAGGTGAAGAGCATGGCCAATTATTTCTCTCATCGCCCATCGAAACCCCAGAAGTAATTCAAGGTGAAATTGATGCTTCTGGGCTTGGTGGGGCTAATCTGCACGCATCGAGGTCTGGAATCGCCTGTCTAATTGCCGATGATGAGGAGGATGCTTGCGAAATGGCTGCGGAGATTCTCGGGTTTTTACCTGACCATAATGGTGCTACTGCGCCCTTTGTTGAAACAGCCGACCCACATGACCGACAAAACTCCGAGCTTGAATCACTAGTTCCGGATAACCCAAACCGACCATATGACATGGTCAAAGTGGTAGAAGAGATAGTTGACGACGGTCACTTCATGGAATTATTCGATGCGTATGCGGATAACATTATCATCGGTTATGCTCGTTTAGGTGGTAGAACTGTAGGAGTCATTGGCAATCAGCCGAAGGTGCTTGCTGGTTGTTTGGATATCGATGCGTCAATAAAAGCGGCGCGCTTTATTCGAACCTGTGACGCATTCAACATTCCTCTACTGACTTTAGAAGATGTCCCCGGGTTTCTCCCCGGAGTCGTTCAGGAATGGGGAGGTATAATTCGGCACGGCGCAAAACTGTTGTTTGCGTATGCAGAAGCCACAGTGCCGAAATTAACTTTAGTAACCAGAAAAGCCTACGGAGGTGCGTATTTAGCAATGTCATGCAAACATCTGCGTAGTGACTACAACATTGCATGGCCAACCGCAGAACTAGCAGTAATGGGTGCTGAGGGCGCGGTGAACATAATTCATCGGCGTGAGATTAATGCAGCTGAGGACAATCAAAAACAGGATGTTCGTGCCCAGCTAGTTGATGAATATAAAGCCAAATTTGGCGACCCGTATGTGGCAGCAAGGAACGGTTGGCTAGATGACGTAATCGAACCCAGTGAATCAAGAATGCGACTGATTCGAGCATTGAACATTTTGCGTTCTAAACGTGAGTGGAGTCCCCCAAAAAAGCACGGTAATATTCCGTTGTGATTACTTATTCTGATTTATTCTTGACAGTAAGCCACTTGGTGATAAGTCTACGCCAATTTCTTGCTCTACCACATCAATTTCTGGCTCAACCTCAACTAAAACTTCGCTAGTACCTACTGGCTCGCTACGCATGGTGCGGAGAATTATCAACAACAGCAACACCATGATGATCAGACCTAGAGAGCCAACTGCAACCAGGGTGGTTGATACAGCCAGTCCGTCCTCGTCATCCTCTGTATCAACAGTCACGGCTATTGTTGAGTTGAAATCAATAACAGTGTATTCCACTACCCCTGCGGTGAAGTCTTCATCAAATACTGTCACTTTAATCTCGACGGTTACGCTACGATTGACCGGGACCTCGAGCATTGTGACACACTCTTTAGAGTTGCCAGTTTCATCTACAATACAGGAAGGTTGTAGATTGTACTGAACTACACCATCGAGGGCTATTTCTACGTTGTGTTCACCCGCACCATCATTGTCAAACACTGACCAAGCAAGTGTTGCTGCGGTTTCATCAATGATGTTGACATTCATCAGGTTCAGTACGGGTAAATCCGGTACGCTTGCAACATTAATGTTCAGCAACCTTGAGATCGTATTTGTACCATCTGAAACATTTAGCCACTCATTGTTTATGTTGCCGAAGAAGTCGTTGCTGGGAGAAACAATCAACTGGTCACCAGAAATAATCGCCACATTAGCAGTTGTGGATTCTGATTCAACTGTCCAGGTAAGTATATCTCCGTCGATATCATAAGCAAATTCGGACAGATTGAACGATTTTGTATCATCTTCCGATATCGAAATATCCCACATTGATGCATTGTCCGTTACTGGGTCGTCGACAGGTGCAACCTGAATCGGTATGTCAAGATCAACTGGATCGGTTGCCCCATCTGTGACCCTAACGTGGAGAACAGTTGCGCCATTAGCATCGGCTACTGGAGTAAGTGTCAGAACTCCGTTGTAGTAATAAAATTCTACAGGCCCAGCAACCCCCTGTGTTTGTTCATTAACAGAAGCAAGCAACGGCTCACCCTCGGGGTCGTAAGCATAGTCAGTAATATTCACTGCAATGGCTGGCCCGTCTTCAATCAGTGTCTGCATAACGACATCATCTACTTTGACTACTGGGTCATTGTAAGGAACAACAAAGATTTCCAGCGTAGTATTTACTTCATCAATGATACCATTGCCATCAGCTCGCAACAGTATGTCAACCTCGGCACCAGAAATGTATTCCTCAGTAACGGTGTGTGAAACACTCATTCCTCGATAATCAGAATCGATTTGAAGAGAAAAGTTACTGATTTGTCCACCACTTAATACCGCATCAACGATGAACAGTTCTTGTCCGTCGGGATCAACACCGATGTCACTGGCCAGAATGTATCCTTGTCCTCGCTCTGCAACCTCGATGACCGGAGCAGGAACCGTCAGTGCAATTGGTGAGTCTGTCCGATTAAATTGGTGTTTTACGGTCGTCGGCGCACCCTCAACCATAATTGTCATGAATGCAGTATGGATTCCAGGCGCTAATGATTCAACGGAATAATCGCACTGAACGGTTCCGTTGCCATGCATTATGCCATATGATACGATGATTCTGTTTACACCACATTCGACATCGACTTGCCACTCGCTATCGATTTCGTCAAATTTTTCCCCACCTCTTAGTGTCCAATTACTAATTAGTGAGAAGGTATCATATCTACCGAAATCATTGACCAGTTCAGGGGATTTTGAGAAACTTTCAATCAGTAAAAACACTGACTCAAACAAATCTTCCTCAGTGTATGATTGGGAATCGCTTGATGATGTTGGTGACTCCTCCCGATTGAATGCCGGTCGGAAATCAGCATGCACCCCACGTAGGGTTAGGTCTAAATATGGAACAAGATGATTTATTGCATAATCTATTTGCTCAGTTTGAGTCATCGATGCGTCACCATCTCCACGGTCATCACCAAAAAATATACCATCATCAATTTCATCTTGGAATTGGTAGTGGTCTGCCCCTAATACATGCATCCAGTGCCATCCCAATTCCTCTGTAGCAGTAATTATCGGCAGGTTATCTTGACCACGGGCGATTTCATCGACTGTTCCTGTCATGAACAAACCGGTAGCCGGAGATGCTGGGTCGATGTTCCAGTCACTCGGCTTGATGTTTTGCCATCCATCGCCCGTGGCCCAGCCGGAGAAATCTATGCCTAATCCAAATAATGACCTAGGGGGTTGAATATGCTCAGAAAGTTCTGATTCGGGCCAAAATGGGAAGACTGAGTAGGCAACTGCAGCACCCGAACCGTGGCCTGACACACCCCAATGGTCAAGGTCTACATTTCCAAACGATGATGCAATCAAATTGTTTGTTGAATTCGTTTCGTTCATCAACTCAACAATCGACTCTAGCAATTTGAATGATTGAGCGACGTTTGCAGTATCATCAGAATCAAAATCATTAGTTATCACCACAATCGTCCCACGCTTGACTATTTCACCTGAAATAATTCCGTAGTCATCGTTATTTTCACCATCATCAGCAAAAAATACGGTGTATGGAAATGGACCATTACCCGCCATCGGTTGATCCTCACCATTCTGCATCGCTGGGTAAACAATCCTGACAGAGTATCCTTCCGCTTCGAAGTCCGCGTAACCAACAGGAAAATCTGCTCCAGTATGTTGGGTTTTGAAATTTTGTGATTCTTGGGGGTGAGCGGATGATACGCCTACACTACCTATGCTTAGTAACAAAATAGCAATCGCAAGCATCGTGTCCAGTCTCAACTAAATCACCCCAAGTAATCCAAATGACTAGTTAGTCATATTTTGAAATTGGTGTCTTATGAGTATGATGCAAGTACTGATTCAGCCACGACTAGCATTGAGACTAACAAATCTAATGGCGGCAACATGTCGGTGAATTGTGGCGCCCATAACTGCGACCAACTCTCGAGATGTTGTGCCGCTAACAACCACCTACCATCAATGATATCTCCGGTCACTACAGCGACTCTATCTTCGTAATTTCCATCGACACTTTGATATTTCGAGTTCAGCACATGCCCACTAATTTCGATGTCGTTTGGCACCGTATCGTCGTCGAAGTTAACAAAGAAATCACAGATTCTGTCGGAATTCTTAGTTACTTCGAGCCATCCATTGTCACTAAGATCCCGCTTACCACCAAAAATTTTGACTTTTCCGCCTAACTTTTGCCAAGTGTGAGCAGTTGAACGTGCGGCTCCGCCGCCGCCAATTATCCCAAGCACTGCTCCGTTGAATATGTCTACTCCAAAATACTGTGCAACCCTAGCAACTCCTGAACCATCGACATTAGAGGACCACCAACCAAATCCGTCCCATCTAAGAGCATTTACTGATTCAATTAATGAGGAGTCATTAAAATCTACGACCGCATCTGACTTTAGTTGGTGTTTAAGTGGAGAGGTCAGGTTAATCCATACCTCCTCTGGGAAAGATTTCGTCGGCAGATTTACCTTGAGACTAAAAGGTAGCTTTGCTGAAATTTTATTGAACTTTTCTCGACTCAGGCCGGCAATTGATTGATTGGTCTCAGCAGTTGATTCCAAAACCTTCTGCATCAACGCTTTGTTACGAAATTTACCAAACGGTGCACCGGTCAAATCCCAATTAACTGTGTCAGGGATAAATTTGACATGCCCCCACGCGAGGGCGTCTTGAATGTATTTAGCATCGACTAAATCGGTTTGAATCAAATTAAATCTTTGACTAGATTTTAATTGGTTTGAGACATATTGGGCAACAATATTGACTAAAACTGGAGATAGTGAGTGGTTAACGGGATGTCCTGCAACAGCATAGTATACATCCGCCATATTTTCTGCTCATTGCCATTGTTTTTGAACTACACCGTCGATGTTAACAAATAGGAATAACCTTTGAAAATGAGGACCATTTCCACACTACATGGCAGGAATAGGATTCATTAGCAATCAGACCGCTGGAAAAGGGGCAATTGCTGCCCTGACCGGAATTCTAGGTCTATATATGACGGCAGCAATGTGGGTTGAATTTAACGAGGCGCTAGGCACCTTTTTCGGACCAAGCCTTGGAGTGATTATCGGCACTACGGTTTTTCTCATTTATCAAGACCGTAAAAATGTCCAAGAATTCACTGCTGGCCAAAATTATAGTACCTCAGAAAGCACAACTCTGGTAAAGGGAGCTGACGGTCGCTACACCCATGTCGAGACCAACATCGAAAAGGGACGAAACCCCGTACTATTTGTTGCCATGTTGTATTTCGCCATCATACTATTCTCCGAAATTTCCTGGTCAAACCTTATTTTCTGAGGTCATAGTTTGTCAAATCTTCTTGATATTTTTATCATGAAGCAAAGAGCTCTGGATGTCGACGACCAAAATGCGAAAACCGTCTTTTGGGTAATGTTTGAGAAGTTATCGATTATTCTTTCGTTGGTGATTATTTTTGCCATTACTCTAGCATTGAACCTCCCATGGTGGGCGATAGGTGCTATCCTCGGATTCTCGCTCGGACCAGTTGTCTATGGCCATTATTACTTCATTTACATTAGGCCGGTGATGAAGCAACGGGAAGGTTGATGAGTGAGCGCTCGGTGTGGTAGACAGGTGAAGGTATGGGTTTATTCGGCGATTTGCTTGAAATGATAGGGCTTGGAGGAATAACCGGAGTTGACATTCTATTCGCAGCAATGGCGATTGTCGGCACATTTTTGTTCATTATCTATTTCTTATTAATCTTGATTGGAGATTTCACTGGCGGATTCTTTGACTTTGAGATGGATGCTGACGGCATATTTCACCTCTTTACAATACAAGGTTTACTCAGTTTTATTATGATGTTCGGGATTTTCGGATTATCGGTATCGCAGGCAGATCAAAACGCTTTTATCGCAATTATTGCAGGTACTATAGCTGGAACGTTTTCGATGTATATCGTCGGGAAGGTGTTCCAAATGATGGCCAGTCTTGAACAAGATAACACGGTGGAACATTCCCAGGCAATCGGCGCTAGAGGGACCGTCTATCGAACTATACAACCCGGTCAAATGGGCCAAGTTCAGGTCGAGTATCAAGGCGCTTTGAGGACCGAATCTGCCATGGCAAAAGATGTAACTCTAAAATTAGAAACTGGTAAGTTCATCAAAGTTGTCGACTCAATAGCCGAGCGATTGATTGTCGTCCCTCTTGACATAAGCGCCGAAGACAACTAAGTTTCATCTAAAAGTGCACTTTCACGGGGGGTGAATCCTCTTATAGGGGTGTGAATTGGTAGTAACATGGTCGCAGAAGCGCTAGCACTGATTGGTATTGCATTACTGGTATTCGTATTGTTAGTGACGATTTACGTCGCAACATCCAGATATAAATTGGCTCCATCTGACAAGATTTTAGTTGTTTATGGTAATGTCAAAGATAAAGGTTCAGCGGCGTGTTACCACGGTGGCGGTAAAATCGTTTGGCCATTGATTCAACACTACGCATACCTAGATCTCAAACCAATGACAATTTCCATCGACTTGGAACATGCCTTGTCACAGCAAAATATCAGAATTAACGTGCCATCTACCTTTACAATTGGTATCTCAACCCAACCCTCTGTCATGAAGAATGCCGCAGAGCGTCTTCTTGGGCTACCAGTACCGCAAATTGAAGATATGGCAAAAGAGATTATTTTCGGTCAACTACGTTTGACTGTTGCCTCACTAACCATTGAGCAAATCAATCAAGACAGAGAAGCGTTCCTTGAGAAAGTATCTACCAACGTGGACACTGAACTGCACAAGATTGGTCTTTATCTAATCAACGTCAACATCACTGATATTACAGATGAAGCAGACTACATTGCATCTATTGGTGCTAAGGCAGCAGCGGTTGCTATCGCTGACGCAACCGTTGACCGTGCTGAGGCAGCCCGTGATGGTGCTGTTGGTAAAGCCGCAGCTGATAGAGACCGAGAGATTGAGGTCGCAAAGGCTGAGGCCGAGGCATCCAAGGGACAAAAAGCGGCTGAGGCTGACAAGCGTGTATTCGTACAACAACAAGAAGCACTGGCTGTCGAGGGTGAAAACGTATCACGTGCAGACATTGCGGCTTACAACGCAGTCCTAGCGGAAAGAGAAGCAGAAGCGCTACAACGCTCTGAGGTTGCAAAAAGAAAGGCTCAATCGGAAATTGAAAGAGCGCAGTATGAACTCGAAGGTGAAAGATTGCGAGCTGAGGATATCGCTCGTGAGGAAGTATCGAAGCAGCAAATTGAAATCGCTGCGGAAGCGGAAGCGGAACGACAGCGCAGAATAGCCCGTGGACAAGCAGACGCAATCCTAGCCAAATACAATGCTGAAGCGGAGGGAACCAGAGCGGTTCTTGAAGCAAAGGCTGCAGGTTATCAGTCACTAGTCAGCAGCGCCGGCGGTGACCCCAAGGCGGCCGCAACCTTACTTATGGTTGAGAAAATAGAAGAAATTGTTGCCCGACAAACTGAAGCGATTGCCAACTTAAAGATTGACAAGATTACTGTTTGGGATTCCGGCAATGGCGGCGAAGGCGGTAGTACTGCAAACTTCGTTTCCTCCCTAATCAAGTCACTACCTCCTGTGCATGACGTAGCAAAGATGGCAGGAGTAGACTTACCTGACTATCTCGGTAGCATGAAAGAAGAGTAAGTTGCCTTAGCAATACGGCCACCCAACTGGCCACTGTTGTGGTAATTTAGACCGTATCATTCAAGGACTTAGCCAAACGTAGTTTGGCTATGCCTACAGACCTTGAGATCGCTAATGCTGCTAACCTTGAACCAATTGAAGCAATTGCATGGAAACTGGGAATTTCCTCCACCGAGATTATGCCCATGGGTAGAAGTGTCGCGAAGATTACTTGGGATGCGTGCAAATCTCGTATGGCAAAACCTCAAGGGAGCCTGGTTTTGGTTACCTCAGTTAATCCAACTCCGTTTGGCGAAGGTAAGACAGTAACCACAATTGGTCTTACTCAGGCACTCTGTCGTATTGGACAATCAGCCACCTGCGTGATTAGGGAACCATCTATGGGCCCAGTGTTTGGCATCAAGGGCGGAGCGGCTGGTGGAGGCTACTCTCAGGTGCTGCCAATGGAAGATATCAATTTGCACTTCACCGGAGATTTGCATGCGGTTACCTCTGCTCACAATTTGTTATCGGCTCTGATAGATAATCACATCAAACATGGTAATGAATGCGAGTTAGCTTCAACAAAGATAAGTTGGCCTCGAGTTCTTGACATGAACGACCGGGCGTTAAGAGATATCGTGGTCGGTATGGGCGGAGCGGCTAATGGTCACCTTCGTCAGGAGCGGTTTGATATTACCGCCGCCAGCGAAGTTATGGCTATTCTCGTATTAGCCAGTGATTACGCCGATTTGAAGAAACGCTTGGGTGAAATCGTAATTGGTCAAACAACAACCGGCAACCCAGTAAAAGCATCCGAATTAGACGCTCACGGTGCTATGGCACTGCTTCTAAGAGATGCTTTTCTGCCTAATCTAGTACAAACCTTGGAAGGCAACCCAGCCTTCATTCATGGCGGTCCGTTTGCCAATATCGCTCACGGCTGCTCCTCTGTCGTCTCCACCAAGGCCGCACTCAAGCTCGCGGACTACGTCGTGACCGAGGGTGGCTTTGGTGCTGACCTCGGTGCGGAGAAATTCTTCGATATCAAGTGCCGCAAGGCGGGGCTCTC
>DUKK01000003.1 GCA_013329355.1 Candidatus Poseidoniaceae archaeon
ACACTGTTGAATTCGTCAACTTCGATAGTTAATGTCGCTCCCGAACTAGTAAACGTGAGTTCACTAGTTGGCTCTGTTAGTCCTGTCAACTCGTCAATATAGTCGTCAGTGACGTCATCATCGCCCATGATGTTGCGAGAACTTCTTCCTACTTGACTTCAATGCGGCCACCGGAATTGTTTACTAGGCGAGCTAGTGATTGTTGGTTGATCCAAGCTGTTACCAATAAGTCTCGATTTTCCTGTTCTCGTTTATCGATTACCATGCCCGCTTGATAAACATCTGAGAGATAACCGGCGATATTTCGTCCTGTGTCACTCCATGATAATTTGATAGTTACTGGGTGGCCAAATAGATGTTCTAACATGGAGTCCTGTAGTTTAGCAAGGCCGATTTCCTGATGTACTGAAATTCCTAACGGGGTTGCGTAACCATAGCTTTCCACTATTGCGGCTTTCTGCGCCAATTGCTCTACCGTAAGAGATTCAACCTTAGTTAGCACGCACATAATCTTTCTATTGAAATCTATACTTGAGGTTTCATCTCCGAGATAACGGGCGTTTACTTCTCGCTGAGTCGCTGAAATTTTGCGATCGAATTCTACTAGCGAGTCTGTTGCATCAACAAGAAGTAAGAGCATGTCACATTCTAATGCCTCTGATAGAGTTGCTCTGAAGGCATCCAAGGTTGCGTTTGGTAAATTGTCAATGAAACCAATAGTATCGGCAAGCAATACCCGTGGACTCGCCGCCAGTCGCCCGACTGTTGTTTCAAGCGTTGAAAATAACTTGTCCTCAACAAGTACTTCCTTACCGGACATTTTGAGAAAGAAACTAGATTTGCCTGCGTTGGTATAGCCAGCAATCCCGACTGTTACTGCACCACTTCTGCTGCGTTGGCGGCGTCGCTCCGCTTGAGCTTTCGAGTGTTTAATCTGCCGTTTTCTCAATGAAGTAAGTTCTCGATTAACATTAGCAATAACTGCTTGTAGTGCAGTAACCCCGCCACCACCGTAACCTGCCCTCTCACCAGTTGTCGTTTGATTAGCCAGTTCTCTCAACACGGTTCGATCGGATTGCAAGCGAGCAATCCGAACCTGTGTTCTAGCTTCCAAGGAGTTTGCGTGAGCAGTAAATAATGAAAGCAAGAGTCGAACTCGATCCCACACCTCAACATTAGTCGCATCGCTGACTGCTACTAATTGACGCGGTGTTGCATTAGTGTGAATTAACACTAGATCAATGTCTTGCCAGGGATGGCCAGCAACTCTCAATCTCAGTTCATCAGCAATGTCCTGCAACCTACCAATGCCGAAATAGCCCTTTACGTCTGGCTGGCCAGGCTGAAAAACCGTCTCGACGATGGTAATCCCCATTGTTTTAACCAGGCTTTCAAACTCTGTTGTGTCCTCATTGCCACGGATTAGTAATATTGCTCGACGCCCTTCATGGTTAGTTCTAGCCTCACCTAACGCAACACCACCAGCACCTGCAAGGACGTTAAAATCCGGTCCTTGCTGCGCCATGTATGACCGAAGAGTCATCCTCATATCAGCCCACCCCTTGGAGTGGGCATGGTCGAATCCTATAGGGCCACTATCGAGTGGGTTGGCCCGGCAAAACTCGGCACAATACTGCTGTCCGCCGCATCTCGACCCGGGTGCTCTGCAAACCTAATTGAGACTGGGGGTGAGGTTAGGTTAATCGTCACTATTGAAGATGAGTCAATTCAATCCTTGCGTGATACCGTCGATGATTTAATGGTAGCCTTGGCAGACATCGAAGAGAACGATCAGTAAGTGATGTCCAATATTACTGGCGCATGATCTGAAATTTCAAGACCCCCTTGGCGTTCTATTTTTATATCCTTGACCAATTTGTTGGCAGCGTCATTAAGTAAAAAATAATCTATCCTCCACCCACGATTCTTTGCCCTTGCCTGTCCCCTATTCGACCACCAGCTGTAGATTTTATTACCTGCTCCGTGATAATCCCTGAATACATCATGCCAACCATCTTCGAGTAGTTGACTAAACCAATCACGCTCTTGGGGTAGGAACCCACTCATTTTTGCATTACCTTTTGGGTTCCAAATGTCATCCTCTGTATGGGCAACATTGAGATCTCCGCACACAATAACCGGTTCTGAGGACCCGAGAAATGGTTGCAAGAAATTACGCCACTCGTCCATCCAAGTTTCTTTGAATCTCTGTCGCTCGTCACCGCTAGAACCGCTAGGTAGGTAGGTGTTAATGCAGGTAATTCCATCGTGTTCAGATACTACTATTCGACCTTCTGCATCTTCGGGGTCAATAGTAGACGGCTTGCCGGTGCGAACTATTTGCATTGGCACGCGTGCAAGAGTCGCAACGCCCGAGTAGCCTTTTTTGTGTGCCGGGTGTAAGTAGACCGAGTAGCCCTCTGGCCAGTGCCAATTTTTCGGCAGTTGTTCTGGTAAAGCCCTAACCTCTTGAAGCATCCAAATATCGGCATCAATCGATGAAAAATAGCCGTCAATTCCCTTCCGAATTGCTGCTCTGATACCATTAACGTTCCATGACACTAGTCGCATAGTAATCGCTCTTAAACGGCAGTGAATAACAATTTCATTGCTCACAATATGCTGTTGATACCATGTGCTGCCTGTTTACCCGTATCCGCGGCAGCATCGGATAGCGCATAATCAGATTCCACCCAAGCGCCCGCCAGCAGAATCTTATGATTGCCAAAAGTGTCAAATTCGATTCTATTCGAATAGCCAACGGCTATTCTTGATTGGCGTAGCTCAGTAATGATATGTTTTTTCCAGCCAGCAATATGACGGTCGAGCAATGATTCCAATTGAGTCTCAGGTCTATCATCTTCGATACCAGTGACTATTGCGGAAATATGCGACCCCATATTCCCCAACATTGGTTGGATTGCCGCATAGTCAATTAATGCAGCATTTTGTTCGAGATCGATAATACAATGCTTCCCGGCCATCGGTTTGGAACTAAGCCCCACCTCGATGCAACTCCCAAAGGTGGTAATTAAATTAGTAAATTTGCGTTCTACCAATTGACTACTAATCGGGTGCAGGATTCGTTTTGCTCCATTTGCTCCGCAAGCTAAAATTACCGCATCGCAGGAAAAATTTCGCCCATCTGTTAGGTATACTTGTTGATTATCTATTGCCTTAACTTCGCACCGTGTCTCAATCAGGACACCTACCTCATCTAACGCCGCCCCCAGCCTGCCAATCAAGCCGATCCACCCCTCGTTAGATGCACAGAGTCTAGACTTTACTACTGATTTAATGCGATAATCGTTGTAATCAATACCCCAATTCGCTAGGAAATTTACTGCCTGAAAGTATGGGTTTGCCAGCCTTTTTTGCTTTATTGCCCGTTTATTTTGGGCTGCCTGTTTTATGTTTCCAACGGGACGAATCGGACCATAACCTATCACATCAGTCTTGTCGAGCCTGATTGATTTAGCCACCGGCTTGACACGGCTCAGCTTCTTACACATGCGGAAAAACGGCCCCGCCTTGTCAAACAAGTGTGGTCCATAATGAAGCGAATAGCCGTCGACGTTCTGCGATGTGCCGCGACCGCCGATTTTGGCTTTCTTTTCAAGCACGACAACATGATGGCCGCCAGAGACAGCGTGAATAGCAGCGCTCAGTCCGGCAATGCCTGCACCAACAACTACGACCCTCGCCACAACTAGCCCTAGAGCATGTCAGAAATGAAACCATTGATTGAGTGTTAAATTCAATTCTGTCTACCTTCAATAGCCGAGTTGAGCAGCGTTATTGCGGCTACCATTCTACGGTCCATTGGATGACCGGGTGGAATGGTTAACAATGATTTTTTGATAAGTGGATTAAATTGCTGGTGAATGGTTATCCCATCGTGGCCGGGAATTGCAAAATGGAATTTGGCTGGGATGAGGGGGATAAACCGACGTAAAATTGCAATACTGTCTTCAACCAACTCGCCATATTGATTACCATTAACATCTAACAATTTCCAACTATCTTTTATTATAGATTTTAGGAACTTACGCTTTACAGAGCCAATGTGTTCACTAGTTGTTAAATCAAATACATCGTAGGTCGCACTCAAGTCTAGCATCTGCCTTGCTTTAATTTGTAGTAGTGGTTGGGTACATGCTGTATCTCCATAAAGAATGATATCTTCCTTTAATTTGAACGCTTTTTGTTTCGAATAGGCAATGATATTGCCCTCCAAGTCTTTGAACCAGAAAGCCCCGCCAAAAATCTTCAACAATTTGGTTTGAATAATGTAGTTGTCCATATCAAATAGAGGATGCATAGGTTCTGCTGATGATAATTTTTGATAACATTATCGCCTACTCATCCTCAGCAAACTGAATATTTGTAGAGACGAAGGCAAGGCAAGTAGCCAACAAAACCGATATCAATATCGTTAAACTGAGTAGTAATCCGGTATTACTTGCCGGTGGGAATTCACTGAAAGATACGGTCAGGAATACTAATCCTGATGTCACCGCTGCACCCCAACGTGCGTAAGTGTCTTGTCTCCATGAATACATCTTATCGCTAGCATGGGACAAGTAGTCAGCAGCAAAACCCATTCCTAGCAAAACCGCTGGCGCAGTGTTTACTCCGCGACCTCCGAGGTGACTTGCTAGTCCATCAACAGCAATGCCCACAGCGATAGTCCCCACAGCAATTCTCATTGATTTCTCCGGAACCCTAGTCATCAAAAAAGCAATTATCAAAACTATTAACCCAGCCGCTAGGATCTGGATTATTCTCGTTTGCTCAAATGATTTTGCTAGGTCAATACCAGTGATTAACTGGCCACCAATCTGGCCTGATATCCCGTTCTCTTGGATTAATTGCTCAGTATCAATCAAAAACTGATAAGCGGACTCAGAATCCTCACCGTCGATGATGGCAATTATCATGCCGCCAACAATATCACCGTCAATACGTAGCCAAGGATCATTCAGTATCACCGATTGAGTGGTATTTTCTTGCAGTGCCGCGAAATTATTTTCATCGGTATCTCCGATGCCCAGGATTAGTTTCTGCTGGGTTAGCCCCGTATCAAATGCAATAAGGTTCTGGTGTTGAATAAATTGTGATCTAAAATTCAATACCGCGCGAATATTTTCTTCATTATCTGTATCGATATCTAAAGTGATGAAAACGATAGTCCCTGAGGCAATTACGTAGATGTCCCGTAATTCGTCGATTTCATCGAGCGACTCATTATCCTCAGGCAAGAATTG
>DUKK01000117.1 GCA_013329355.1 Candidatus Poseidoniaceae archaeon
TACAAGCAACAGGTCTCCTAGATATCGGCTAACAGCCTTATAAATACTAGAAGTAAGTAAATCACAGTATAGTGACTGGTTTATGTTGCAGATTAGTAGTTTGACCAAATCATTTGGTTTCGGGGCAGCAAAACTCGAGGTTCTCAAAGGAATCACACTGTCGGTTAAGCAGGGCGAGTTGGTTGCTCTAATGGGTCCGTCAGGCTGCGGCAAATCAACCCTATTGAACATCATCGGTGGATTGTTATCAGGCGATGGGGGCGAAATTGACCTCAACGGCAGAAAATATGGACAAAAAGGTCCCTCAAGTGTAGTTGACGTTAGACGAGAGTTAGTTGGTTGGATTTTCCAGGACTTCCACTTGCTCAACAACCTATCAGCATTGGACAATGTGGCGATGGCCTTGGAATTATCAGGAGTCAGTTCTAAGCAAGCAGAATCACGCGCTGCGGCAGCGTTAGAGCGTGTCGGCTTAGGTGATAGAATGCATCATATTCCGGACCAACTTTCAGGCGGCCAGCAACAGCGGGTGGCGATTGCTAGAGCAATCGCGGGGAATCGTCCGCTATTGCTGGCGGACGAGCCAACTGGCAACCTTGATATTGCAAGCGGGCAAGATGTGTTACAGCTGTTCAAGGATTTATGTCATGACAAAGATAATCCTATCTCGATACTTATGGTAACTCATGACCCAGAACTGGCTGCTAACGCAGATCGAATGTTGCTACTCAGGGATGGGAAAACTGAGGCCTCCGATATTCGCAGCGCATGGGGGCTTGACGGTGATCAAGGTGGTGAAGAGGAGTGACAGAAATCGATGACTCTGACCCATTCGCAACCTATGTCGTGCCGAAGGTTTCACTCGTTGAAAAATGGCGCAGAAGAGTCAGAGATGCGCCAGAGAATATTCGCCTAGCGTCTCAAAGTGCTTGGCGCGGCAGAGAGCGGGGTCTTGCGGTCGTTGCTGGTGTTTTCCTAGCATCATTGGTTATCACCACAGTATTCTCTTATGGTATTGGTCTGTCGCAAATTTTCTTCGATGAATCACTCGATGGAGAGCCAATTGATGCTAAAGTTGAGTTTAAGAAAGCACCAACTCCTGAAACCACAGGATGGACAAATAATACCAGTGTTATGCAAGAAGTCTGTCAAGAACTGATGACAGAATACAGCCAAGAGTTGGCGGATTGTACGGTGATTCTCGGTCGCCAAGGTATCCACAGTGCCGGGTTTTTCAATGAGGATTTTCTTTACGCCCAGCCACTTGAAATGCGGTCGATTATTGATAATGAAAATCCATATTGGGTAAATACAACCTATGAGTATCCGGAATTAAGGGAGGCTGGACCTCCAATTTCGAACTATCGTTCGATAAGATTGATGGGGCCCGGAGCCTTTGACGGCGAGTTTGCCGAACGCTATGGAGCAAGTATAATTCAAGGTCAAGGCGAATGGCCAAGCCCGCAAAACATGTCAGATGAAAGAGGCGTAATACTGCCGGCAAACATTGCCTCACAGGCTAAGGCTAGTGTTGGCGATGTCCTTGAGGAAATTACTTTTGTTTACGTTATCGATAGTGAATTTTTTGACACCGGTGGCGTAGAATTGGTTGAGACCTGCCCGGGAGAAGCCTCAGCATCTGAAAATGGTAAAATCTACTGTCGTATGCCCATGACTCTCACCAACATGAAGGTGCTCGGCATCTACCAGCCGTGGGACTTAGGCAACCCGACACTCGGTCCAAATCCAATCTTTACCACATGGACAGTGCTCTCAGAGGATCAGGCAGCAATACTGATGGAGAAAGACCACGTTTATCTCGGCTTGGCCGTCGACCGATCACAATTACCGACATCCTCAACTGCTGATGCAAGTGATTGGTTGGATAACCTCAAAGTTTCAATAATGGCAAGCAATTACACCTCAAGTGAAATAGAATTATTCTACACTGATATCGTGGGTGGAACAATCACCTTCCTTGACATATTCCTGGGCTTTATCCAGATTTTTGATTACGTTATCATGGTGCCAATTGTTGTAATGTCGCTCGCCGTTTTAGTCTACGGTCTAATCCTATCATTGGAGCAACGACGCAAAGAAATCAGCATCCATCGAGTAATCGGTGCTGACAGTCGTGGGCTACAGGGCATGGTTCTGCTCGAATTAGCAGTATTCGCCTCAGTGGCATGGCTGGCTGGCTACTTGCTTGCTATGTTTGCCGTGCCGATTGTACTGTCAGCGGTTGGCTTCATGCAGTTTAAGTCTGGAAACTACAATATCGACCCAACACTAAGTTTTGGGGCAACTCTGTTCACTGCTTTGAGCACGTTGGGGCTTGCACTACTTTTCGGCAGAAAGCGATCAAGGGAGTTCATCAACTTAGAAATTGACGAGGGTGTAAAACACACAATTACCAAAACGGAACCTAAATATTGGTTACACTGGACTTGTTTTGTTTTAGGGTTCATCTCGGTGATTGATACATGGATGGAAATGAATGGTAGTGAAGACGGCATAATTCAGAACTTTTTCCTCGAAGGTTTGTTTGGTATCTTTGGTCCATTTTTGCTATGGATTGGTGGTGCACTTGTGCTGGGGCGACTTGGTGCTAAGGGTCCGCAAATAATGCAGGTTATATTCGGTAGGACTAAGATTCTGAGTGACGTAAAGCGCGGGCTCAAGGGTTCAGGTTCTGCTGAATCAGTCAACAGGTTAGCCGTAATTATGCTGCTGACCCTTTCTATTGTTACTTTGGCTGCTGTGCAAGGCTATACCGGTTCATTAGTTGATGAACGGACCGTCGATGCAAGAGTTGGCAGCGATTTGCAAATAACCTTCGAAGAACCGCATAATGAATCAGGTGCGTTGAGCATTGTTCGAGATATTTATCGCTCTGATGCTATAGTTCGAGCCACGACAATACCCTCTATCGTCCTCAAGGGCCCAGACGGTGACTATCTCCAGACTTATGTTGTGCTCGATAATTCAGATGATGTGTTAAACTGGAATCAACAGTCTATTCCTGGCAAGAGTGTTAGCGCAGCGTTGGAAAGATACGCAGACGGAGGCTTCTCGGCAGGAGAAGATTCGGCGTTTACGCTTGACTTAGCTGGTTCTTGGTCAAGTTCGAGAGCCTTAGATGATATTCTAATTAGCGAGAACGATGGTCGAAGTGTGACAGTATTGATGGATTATGAAACCCTCACTCTCAATTTCTCCGCAGTAGATAGCTCTAATGTTACTGATAATCCAGAAATAGATTGGGAAGAGGCGCTGCTTGCGTACTCATCGTTGATGAATACAGATTTGAGTGAGGTGGATTTTTCCAGTCAAGACTTGAGTTACCGTGATTTCGGCAGGATGGATTTCACCAACGCAAATCTCAGTGGTGCAGATTTATCAGGGGCAAATCTCAGTGAATCGTTATTCTTCCGCACTGATTTGTCCGGAGCCGATTTAACGGGTGCAAATCTGACAAACGCAGTAATTGTCGAATGGTTTGGTGGCTCCTTAGATAATGCCGACTTTACTGATGCAATCCTTACAGGAATGTATGGTACTGCAGATGCAACTAATGTCGTCTTGCAAAATACAACTTGTGCGAGCGGCAGTGTATCGATTAATTCAGTATGCGATGAGTTTACTACCTTTGTACCGACTCCACTTACCGTGCCAATTTTATTAACCGAATCACCAGTACAAATTGAACGCAGTTCGGTAAACTCATCGATAAAATACATGGGACTACACGAATTTATTCCGGGCATGAATTCCTCAATCATTGCCGATTCGTTAGTCATTGGCGAATCGTCTTGGCGTAGTTTCGTTGGCGACACAATCGTCGAAAACTATTCAACAAATAATTGGATTATGCGTATTGACGGTGTCAGCGGTGAAGCACTGCAAGCGCTGGGTTCTCAATTGGAGGCAGATGCGCGGATTGGTGAAGTTATCGACTGGAAGTCAGAGCATGAATCTGTTGAACGTAATGGTGGACTAATTTTTGGCACTCCTGGACTGCTATCACTGCAGTTTGTAGTAGCAAGCATCGCAGCAGTTGCATCGAGTTTTGTATTCCTATCATTGGTGTTAAACCAACGCAAAAAGGAGTTAGCTGTCCTACAAGCCATCGGTGCTAGTCCGATACAGATTCTGCGATTAGTGTTATTCGAAATACTATCGATAATCGTGGTTTCAATGCTGCTCGGGCTAATTCTTGGTATTGGGCTCGCCTTTTCCTTCAATGGCTTCTTCGATGTCTTCGGTTTCATATTCCAATTATTCGGTGGGGCCTCGACGAACATAAGTCGCGAGCTGGTTTATCCTTGGTTTGAGTTAACTCTTGTTTCCATATCGGTCTTCACTGCAGTGGTCATTGCACTGTTATTGACGACTCGCAGAGCGCTGAATTCCGACCTAGCAATGGTCTTGAAGGGGGAGTAAAATTGAGTGATAGTATCTTGAAGGCTTCCTCCCTATATCACGTCTATGAATCTAAGGCTGAGGATGGTAACGTAGTTGCCTTGCGTGGCATACATATCGATATCAAACAAGGCGAAGCAATCGCAGTTGTTGGTCCCTCAGGTTCCGGCAAATCAACCTTGATGAAATGTCTCGGCGGATTGATGAAGGCAAGCTCCGGCTCGGTCATGCTAGCGGGTAAGAATATGACTAGACTCAGTGGCAGAGAACTGGTGCACTTACGTCAGAAGACCGTATCCTTCATTTTCCAAGAAGGTAATCTGTTACCTGATATGAATGCTCGAGATAATGTAGCTCAGCCGCTAAGACATCAGGGAATATCTTCTCGTAAGGCGCTAAAGTTAGCCGATGAAATGCTCGACCGCTTGGGTATCCTGCACCGAGCTAAGGCACTTCCGATGAAACTCAGCGGTGGTGAGCAACAACGCGTGGCAATCGCTCGTGCTCTGATAACCAACCCTAGGTTGATTCTGGCTGACGAACCGACTGGAGCCTTGGATCCTATTACCAGTAGGGAGGTTTTGGCATTATTCAAAGAATTACATGAAAATGACGGGGTATCCTTTTTGATAGTGACACACTCCAAAGAAGTAGCATCCTTCGCCGATCGCTCGCTAGAGTTGCGTGATGGTAGATTTGTCGCTGAACACGGAGATGGAGTCGATGTGGAGGATCTAAGCAAAGCTAGAGAGTTGATAATCGACGAGACGGGAACTGTTACTCTGCCCCCGGATATATTGTTGAGAATAGGCGGCCCTGGCAAGTATCTCACCAATGATATTGAGAACGGTCGACTGATGCTCCAGGGAGAAAAGGTAGAATCAATCGGTAAGTTTGAACTGGCACAAATTTGCCCAGCGTGTAAGTATGATTACGGCGATACCGATGACGAAGAGTGCCCAGCATGTGGCTCAAGTAGGCCGATGGTGGAAGTCAAATGATTCCGCGCTTAACCACACTGGTAGGTTACACAGAGGGCATATCAGCACTATGTTTGTTCTTCATTGCTATGCCAATGAAATATTTCTTTGGGCAACCGGAGGTGGTAACGGTTGTTGGTTCGATTCACGGCGGATTATTTATCGCATATATCGTGACTTTGATGGCTGGAGTTGGCGGGCACTGGAATAAGCTGGCCGTCCTGCACGGCTTTATTGCGGCCTCGATTCCGTTCGGACCTTTCTGGTTTGATGCCAAACTTAAGGCCGGCAAATATGCTCTGTAGATAATATCTATTAAGCGTACGAAGCAATGATTGTCACGAAGTCAGGCCTAGGCTAACTTGACACCCTCTGGCCACAATACGAGGATTAACGTTCTCCCGCGCGTTTTTGGATTATGTTTTGATGCCTTGTCCATCCAAACGATTGAACCGACTGGATATGTCCCTTCATCATCCCAAACCTCGCCTTCAAGCACCAAGTATGCCTCTCCACCAGGGTGCATGTGAGGCATGAAAGCATCAACAGTGACCTCAGAGTCGGCATCATACAGTACTAGTGAGCATTTTTCCTCGCGCTTCAACTTACCAAGCCGGACTCCGGTGCCGAAATCTTTCCATGAAATATTCTCTTCCAACCAATCTTTATTGATGTTAAAACTCAACCAACTGGACATGTCGTGAGTAAAGACCATGTCCAGCCGGAATCGTATAACTTGATGATTTCTTCGGAAAATTGGCGCAGGTTTCAAACCGATGACGACGACCAGATGGTGAGCACGATGTCTAGTCAACCACTCAGCATCCCGGATTTCCCGCCTGCTGGGCCCTGGGATGCATACGTGTCGATCATTATCTGGATTCCACTAATCTTACGCTTGATGTTCTTGATTGTCCCATTCAGAAATGCAATTAGAAAACTAGCACCCCACGCCGGATGGGCACTAAAACAGGTGCGTGAATTACCGGTTAAGGGGTTCGGGTTGTTAGCCGCAAACGAAATTTTGGCGATATTATTCCCACCGCTAATTGTCCTACTGGTAAGATTAATTTTTGACCCTATTGGATGGCAATCATGGTCAGAGGTTCCGAATTTGGGTGGAGCAGTACTCCTGCTCCTGCTATTTTTTTGGATTTTCTTTGATATCTTTAGGATAGGTAAGATACGAAGAATGCTCAAGGCGGTGGAAAAGCATGATGTCAACAAACTACGCAAGGTCGCTGATACCGGACTCTCAGTTCGATCTTGGCTGCAAAGATTCGCTAACAAAGAGAACACTAACAGCCAGACCAACGATACTGAAATAGTCAAAGAAACCGGTGGTAGAGCCTTGAAAACTGGGATGTTAATTTGGGGAACTAAAATAATCAGAGCCAGAAAGTTAACCCCCGCAGGTCTACTCTCAAGCGTTGCAGTCGGTGCAGCAATCGAGGTTGCTAGAAGCGGGGCTGGAAAGATTTCAGATATGGTTGATAACAAAATGCAGGAAGAATTTGACAAAGTAGCGGAAGTAAATACTCGTAGTTTATTGATATTATTCACCAGGGATTTATTCATGGGGATTGCCCCGTTGATTGCCCTAGGTTTACTGGCAGTTATTTTCTAAGACCGCCATTAGTTTCATTGCTTTAGGTCGCTTGGGCAGTTTGAGGGGTAGTTATCGGCCGGTTAATTTTGATGCGTCACGGGCAATCTATGTGGAATTCAGCTGGCTTGTTCACCGGGTGGGTTGATGTTCCGCTAACCAACAAAGGAATCGATGAAGCGATCGATGGCGGCAAAAAAATAGCTGATTACGATATTGACGAGGTTCACGTTTC
>DUKK01000016.1 GCA_013329355.1 Candidatus Poseidoniaceae archaeon
TCGCCATTATCGGTTTAGTCCCGCAAATACTTGGGGACGGTGCAGAGGCTATAGTCGGTTCTATAGACCAAGGAATGATTAATTCAATTGTCAATGGAGGATTACTATTTACCATTCTTGGGATGGTGTTAATTGGCCTAAAGGCGCATACAAAAGATCCGGGGTTGTGACATGATATTCGATTTTCTGGAGGCTTTTAATGACAATATGTTTGTATTGTTCTTATTTGTTATCGGTATTGCATGTGCTGCAGGTGGAATTCCGCCAATTATTGAAAGAAATCGTCGCAGGAGTATAGAAAATCAATTGCCCGGCCTGCTTGAATCGTTATCAGACGCAGTCGGGGCTGGTAGAGGTCTGCAAGAGGCAATGATGGAGCAGGGTAGAACCACCCCAGGAGTGCTTGGAAAACTACTTACTGAAACTCTTGAGAGTAGTCATTCATCTTCTTTTGATGCTGCTCTGTCAGCCTTTGCCTCCAAGACGCGCTCGTCTCAGGTTCAACGAGTTGTAGTTCTGATTGATACTGCAATCCAGCAAGACGCTCCACTGCAGAATATATTAGCTGACCTTGCGATGGACTATGAACGACTAAACGATTTAATGAATAAGCGAGAAAGTGAACTATCTGGTCGTGGTATCCTAATTGTGCTGTTTGTGTGTATAGGCTTACCAGTGCTAATCGCATTTATTGTTGGTTTATTCGCGCCAGCAAAATCTGGTTATCAAATAAACGAATTTAACACCACTTTCTCTAATTTCTTCGCTGTTGCTTCTGCTGTTGGAGCGTTAGTGTCGGGGAGGATGATGGGTAGAATGCGAGACATGTTGTGGTGGGTTCCTTTTTGGATGTCTACCTCAATGTTACTCTATCTTGGAGCAGTAAAGATGATCGGGGGTTAGAAGATGGCTGAGAAAATATTAGAACAATACGGCAGAGTAACGATTTATACTGAACCCAATCACCCTTCTCCAATTTATCATGTTGACGGCTCGATAGACCCAAATCCATACGGCGATTTAGCCGTATTATTGGAAGATGATAATCTTGAGGAAGTAATGTATAATGGTGGGTCTCAATGTGTAAAAGTCGCTCACCGCATTCATGGAATGTGTCGAACTAATGTGTGGATAGAGGATGATAGTGGCGTACAGATTGCTAAGAATATTGCCTCTTTTACCAACGTTCCCTTGGGCGACGGACCGGGCTTAGTTCCAATTTTTGATGGAAGATTACCTGATGGTTCTAGAGTAAACGGTACTATTCCACCAATTTCTCCCGACGGTCCGACCCTAACGATTAGAAAATTCAGGGAAGATCCGTTAACTATGCTAGATTTGATCAAGTTCGGTACTGTAAATTCGAGGCTGGCAGCAATGATGTGGGTTTGGATAGAAGGACTTGATAGCAGGCCAGCAAACTTTGTTATTGCTGGTGGAACTGGGTCTGGTAAGACTACAACACTGAATTGCCTTGGTATGTATATCCCCTGGCATCGACGTTTGTTAACCGTAGAAGATACTGCTGAATTGCAAGTATACCATGACCATTGGCTGCG
The DNA here is from genome assembly GCA_013329355.1 of Candidatus Poseidoniaceae archaeon. GTDB lineage: Archaea > Thermoplasmatota > Poseidoniia > Poseidoniales > Poseidoniaceae > MGIIa-L1 > MGIIa-L1 sp9354u. The sequence goes on from DUKK01000016.1 coordinate 1,560, forward strand.
CATGGAAACTCGCAGAGAGCGCCCTGATGGAACGCCAGAAGTAGACATGAACGACTGTTTGAAATCTAGTCTAAGGATGCGCCCAGATCGAATTATTGTTGGTGAGGTCAGAGGACCCGAAGCATCAACATTACTTACAGCTATGAACACTGGTCATGATGGTTCGTTTGGTTCATTACACGCAAATACTGCCCAAGAAACGGTCACTAGGATGATTAATCCACCAATGTTAGTTCCTCCCATTATGCTCACTGGACTAGATTTAATTATCATTCAGGCAAGGCTTCACGTCAATGGTAAGACCGTAAGGAAGATTACCGAAGTGGCCGAAATCGCGGGTATGGAAGGCACTAAACCTAGGCTAAATGTAATTTGGAAATATAACCCAGTCAACGATAGAATAGAAGAAACAGGGATACCATCCAAACTAAGAGAAACTATCTGTCAAGCCGCAGGAGTTACACCAGACGTGTTCGAGAAACACGTTAGTCAACGACAAAAAATATTGGAGGATTTACTCAACCGTGACATCAGGGATATTCAAACCGTAACCCAAGTTATCCAGAATTTTTACGCTACGAGATAACTTCATCCTCTAAGACGGGCTAGTATGTCGTCAATGTGGTTAATTTTCTCCTTGGCTGACTTTAATCTTTCACCAGCTTCACTGAGTTCTTCGTCCGCTGCTATTACTTCCTCAGTAATGTTCTCTTTACCACTTGGCTTGAAGGTATTTGCCAAGGTTTTCAACTCGATTATTATGGAATCAACTTCATTATCTGAAAGTGCAACTCCGGGGGCTATTTTAGGGATTTCTGAAGGTGATATATAGCCCAATTCAGCACCAATAATTCCAGCTGAGGCCAGTATTTTTGGCCGTAAATCGGGCGTATTCACGTCATACCCACGTGATTCTAAAAACCGCATAATCAAGGCTTGTTGTGCCACTGTGAAATCCCCCTCAGAAGATTCCATCACGGTTTCAACTAATTGTTCAAAGGCGAGGATATTGCGTTCTAAACGGTCGATAACTCGTCTTTCCTCTGGTGTTAAATGGACTGCACCATGATGCAGTATTTTCAACACTCTGTTCCGGCGCGCGATATTTGGATCTTGCAATCCTTCCGCCTCTGAAAGATCGACATGTAGATCAAATAAGGCGTGTAATCGGCCTGAGATGCTTGGGATTCGTAGGTCAAGCCCAATAGATTTGGCAACTTCCTCGAAGGCCATTCTAGCCTTTACCAAATCCCCTTCATGCAAATCGATGGTATTTGAAAGTTGATCTCGCAGCGAACTTCTAGCGTTTTCAAATTGTCTTATTGCTTCACGCTCCGACCATGAATTTGGCATGGTGTTAATCGCATCCCTTTCTGAATCAATCTTGAATTCTAATTTCATCATAACATCAGTTAAGTAAGCACGTACTGACATTACATCTACAGGTATGCCGTGATTACTTAGGCTGTCAATAAAGGCTTCAAAGTCCTGACTATTTGAGGTTGAACTTACTGTCAGGAAATCTCTTGCGGCAGATTCAATCTCAGCCATCCTAGATTGGACCTCTAAAATCGCCGCTTCCCGCTCTAATGAATCGATTTCTACTGCATTGATTATGCTGGGCGCGGATTGATTCATCTGCGGAGTTGGCTCATCAGGAGCTTTTTTTGATTGAACATTCCGTAATGCGTCATCGATTGAGTTGGAAACTTCCACACGGGAGATGTCTAAGCCATCGTCCGCAAGATTATTTCTCAGTTCAGATTCATCTTCAAAACTCCATCCTTCAGGATGCTTTTCGATGAATTTTTCAACACTGTCTTGAATCGTTGGTGGAGGTATGTCATCATCATCGGCTGGGTTTGGGATAACAATTTTAGATTTAGCATTGTCATTTTTACGCTTAAGCGATTTCTTGACTTTGCCCCATGAGCCCTGCTGAGATGCCAACACTCCGGCTACACGAACAAGTAAGGTTTGCTTATCACCAGTCAAAGGTAACTCTAAAATTTTGCACAATGCATGTATGTCTTGCTTATTCATAGAGTCTAAATTTTCAGCAGTCAGAAGCTTTGGATCTTCAAATAAATGTAAATAAAGTCGCTGGCGTCTCTCTCTAATAGACCCTGACTTCTTCAATCCAAAAACGCCCAGAATTTCTCCAAGGTGTTTGTTCTTGATTGCTTTGATATTTTCTTTAGTAAGGTCCCATTCTGTCAAAACGAGATTTTTGATTAATCTTGCTCTGACAATCTCAACGGGTCCGGTTTTCGGCAACCCACTAGCCGATGCGATTTCTTTGAGGCGGTCAAAACGAGCTTGATACAACTCGCAAAGAAGGTCAACCTTGTCTGTCAGCTTACCACCTCGTTTCATTTGTGTACCAACGAGTATATGTGGTTTCGCTATCACGTGACGATTTTTTTTGCATTTTTGTAGTGTTTTTCGCCTTCCGCAAAGGTATTGTATACTTGAATATCTAGCCGCTGATGGAGCACGGTGGTTTTTGCCATGAGTCGTAGTTTCAAATCTGCTAAAACTGCGCTAAAGGATACCAACTCGATTGCAGATTCACTCTCTGAAACAATCAGAAACGATTTCAAGAAAAATATAACTGGTTTAGATGATGCCTTGAATCAGCGAATGACCGAGGCTGAAAAAGCAATATTGGAGTCGTCAAAAGCACGAGAGGCCATGGTTGCTGGCATTGGAAGCATGAAAAAAGCAGTCGAAAAGGCACAAAGGAAATTTTCAAAAAATAACAACCTAGAAGAATTACGTAACACGATGGTTGAGGTGTATACTGATATCAACCGCCTGAAATTAGCGAATGAAAAAATCTCCTCAGATATATCTCTGGTATTGCATCCTAACATGTCAGCGGTCGAAGCAGTGGAAAGATTTGCTTCGGACCTGCAAAGGTTTGCTGGAACATGGGAAAGAATCGCCCGAGATATCGATCAATCAATCACCGACTTATGTGATGACCAGACGCCTTCAGAATTGATTGATTTGGAAAATTATATTTCAAATCAGGGTTTTGATAAATTAGTTGGAGATTTGGTTAATTTTGAGTCAGAGTAATATTACAACTTCATTAGACCAGGTTTAGCTATCGCATAATCGTCAGGCATGCCAATAACTACTCTGGTTAATTCGTCGTGATCTTGTTGCATCAAATCAATAATGAATTTGGTATCTTTGATTAGCACATTCTTACCTCGTTCATATCTGTTGTCCAAGATGGGTTCTATGCGCACCATTTCTAGTGAAACATTACTATTTTTGCTCAATATCTCACAATATATACAGATTCTTGGTCCCTGAATTAAATTTCTAGATGGGTTCCATTTGGTTCTCGAATCACGGGTTTTTTTACCACTTGGAATTAGGTAATTTTCGCCTATTTTCAGTGCATAAGAGTCATCGATAAGTTTGAC
>DUKK01000204.1:0-2322 GCA_013329355.1 Candidatus Poseidoniaceae archaeon
AGTCTTCCAGCCTGCAACTGGGGATGGAATGAAAGTATCATGGCGCGCCTTGCCGACAGTCCTTACCAAAGAGGAGTTGTTAGACAAGGCATACTCCAGAGCCAAGAAGGCTGCTGACAGAGTTGACGATAGTGACCGAGTATTCCGGGTAAGAAAGCAACTTAATCGTATGATACAAACCGCTGCAGATATACTTGGTACTTATCTAATGGACACAGTTAATCAATGGCCGTCACTTGATCAATCGCCCCAATTTGATGTCTCAATGATAGATGCATGCGTTGGCTGTGATGATTATCGTCATCATCTCTCAATGTTGCAATGGGCAGCCAATCAGATTAGTAATATTGCCACACAAAACACCCGCAAAATTACCCGAACAGGAAGAATTGAACTAATGCACGAAGCGCGTCGCGAAGCATATGGTAGGATATCTTCAATTATCGGACGTATCAGTCCATCATTGCAATGGCTAGGTGAGTCCAGAGAGATTTTGAAACGGCTTCCAAGTATCGACCAACTATCGCCTTGTATCGTAGTCTGTGGCGCACCGAATGTAGGTAAATCTGCCTTTATTTCTGCCCTGAGTTCTGGTAAGATGGAAGTAAATCACTATCCGTTTACCACCAAACGAATTCACTTGGGTCACTTTACTTTTAGGCGCTTGCAATATCAAATGGTAGACACCCCGGGACTTCTTGACCGTCCAATGCACAAGCGTAACGATATTGAAATGCAGGCAATTTCGGCCCTTGAAAATCTCGGCTCGCTAGTATTGTTTTTGATTGATGAAAGTGAGAATTGTGGTATGTCACTAGATGAACAGAATAATTTGCTGGAGGAGATTTTACAACTGTTAGCCGAGAACACAGTCATGATAATATCAACCAAAGCAGATATTCACGAAAACAGGCCAGAAAATTGGGCTACAGTTCAAAGTGCTGAAGCGGAATATCTTGAGCTTGGTGAAGAACAATACAGTGAATTGCCGTTGTTAATCGATAGTAATGGCTACATTACTATATCGGCCTTAGAAAATGTTGGCTTAGAGGCGCTAAAGATGGAGATTGTTAGGATTGTCAAGGACAACACTCCAGTTGATCCGATGAGTTTGCCAGAAGGCTGGTATCGGGCCGAATGATTACATCTGCTCTAATGGGGTTATACCTAGTCCAATCATACCGGACTTGAGTAATTTTGATGCGATTTCTGAGATGGCGAAGAAAGTATGATTCACCACACCATCTTCAATGACCTTACAATCACGATAAAATCCGTTGTAGTAATTGGCTAAATTAAGCAGTTGGGTAGCAAATAGATTTGGTCTGTTTTGTTCTACAGCCCGAGCAAGGACATCATTATGGCAGGCAATTATTCTCAGCAATTCATACATGCTTTCGGGGATTTCTGAGAGATTGAAGTTATTATTTTGGTCAATATTAACACCCAAATCTTGGCATTTTCTCGCTATAGAACGGCTCCTTGTATGACTATACATGATAAAAGGTGCAGAGTCAGAATCAAATGACAAAGCCTCTTCCCAGCGGAAAGTAAAACCTTTGTCCGGACTAACTTTGATTATGTTAAACCTAACTGCTGAAGTGCCCACTGCCTCGGCAATTTGATCGATTTGTTTTTCGCTATAGTCGGAACGGATTTCCCTAACGACTTGAGCGGCGTGGGCTTTTGCCTCTTCAAGTAAGTCGTCCATGAAAACAACATTGCCCTTTCGAGTAGACATTTTACCCTCTGGCAATTTGATAAACGAATAAAACAATACCTCCGGGGTAGAGTAGCCCAGTTCGGTAAGTGTTAGGGATACTTGTTTTGACTGTAGTTTGTGATCTTCACCAAGGATGTTAACCAGATTTTCACACTGCTTAAATTTCCAAATATGGTAAGCAATATCACGAGTCGCATAGAGTGAACTACCATCTCCCCGACGGAAGTAAAATTCGGTTTTACCTTTCAAACCTCTCGCTCCGAGGTCAAGGTATTCTGCGCCGTTGTCGGCAACACCATGAATTTCTAAATTACTCAATTGCTGCATTATTTTAGCCACATCTCCATTGGTAACGAATAGAGATTCCCTGGTAAACTCATCAAACGTGATGCCAAGCCGGCCAAGGGTTTGAAGCATACCGTCAAGGACAGGCTGATACGCATTCTCAAATGATTTTAGCACATTATCATCACCGTTTTCACTGGCATGAACCATTGCGGCAATTTCCCGTTCTATGTTATGTTTGATGTTATCATCATTACGGAGAACTTGTGCCGCTTGATACCATCTAACTCTTTCATGGTCGGCCTTATCTTTCC
>DUKK01000204.1:2599-3499 GCA_013329355.1 Candidatus Poseidoniaceae archaeon
CGCTTGATACCATCTAACTCGTTCATGGTCGGCCTTATCTTTCCATAACTCACTCAACGGTTCTCGGTCGGCAAGTATCTCTTCGACTCTATCTGTAGACAGGTTTGCTAGAGCCCATGCCAACACCGCAACTTGTTTCCCCATGTCGTCAACATAATACTCCGCCCGCACCTCATTACCGTGCAGCCTATGTAGGCGCACCAAAGTATCGCCTAAAATGGCATTTCTAGCCCTGCCAACATGGAACGGACCGTTTGGATTAGCCGATGTATGTTCAATTAATACCGACCTTTCGCCTGATGGATATTTTCCTTTAGCATCGCCAACTCTTATTTGGCCGGACAAAACAAATTTGGTGAGCCATGCTGAAGATATTTTGAAATTGAGATATCCAGATGTTGAGTTGACTTCTGGTATCACTTCTGTTGTTTTGATTGTCGATTGTAGTTGCTCAGCAATCATGTTTGGTGCCATTCCCAGCTGTTTGGCAAAGGCAAAACAGGGTAGTGACAAATCACCCATTGTTCTCTCTCTAGAAGGCGCAATCATGGCTTTCCAGTGGTCTCCATTGACACCTAATTCTGTTAGTGCAGGAGTCAAAATCTGTTCGACATATGGTCTGAGAATTTCCATAAAATCACATCACAGGATATCTCAATATTGCCGCTAGGCCACCAAAACCTTCCATCAGTTGTGATCCTTCCTCAGTATCGGTTGAAATAAATGAAAGCTCGGAATTTCCTTTGCCTGCCAAACCGCTTAATTCATCGATTAATGATATGCTGCTTAATTCAGTAATCGCATCATTCTTGGTGTCGCATTGCGAACAGTGCGGTAACTCTTGAGAACGGGTTAACGATATATTCCACTCGTAACCACAAGAATCGCATTTTAGATTCA
>DUKK01000167.1 GCA_013329355.1 Candidatus Poseidoniaceae archaeon
CAAATTAGCATCAATCTCATTTGTGAGTAGGTTTTCAGCCCGACCATGGAGGAGCAGGTTTACGAGGCCGAGCTCGTTGATGAGGCAACAGTTTCTGACAACGGCGCAACGCGTTCTCTCAATACCGCCCTGGGGGCAACAGTTGCCGTAGTTCTCGTATTTTTGATGATGAGTCGTGCAATTGGTGCTCCGCTCCAAGACCAAGCAATCGAAGAATCATTGGAGGGTTATACCTCGATCGCTGACCGTCATTTACAGAATTACTACACGGATGATCAGAATTCATATGTCTTGAAAAATGGTTCACTAAGCGGGCCTGATGGCGCTAGTTTGTGGCTTGGAACCCATCACTTCGTCGAATTCGAATTACCATTAGAGGAAGGTGGCGCAGCACCAAATGGCAAAGTAAGTTTGGCGGTATGGGTGCCGATTGTAGAAGACGGAGTGACCGTTCCAGTGATTGCTGAGTTTGGCCCATATTTCGATGAGGCGTCGGTTGAAACTGGCGGTATTGAAGAACCAGGAACCTGGTTAGGGACGATGATTATTGAGCAGATTGTACCGCATGGTTTTGCCTTCGCCCAAGTTTCGGTTATGGGGACCGGTCGCTCAAATCACTGTATGGACTTGATGGGTACTGCTGAGCAACTGGGTGTAGATGCGGCAGTTACATGGCTTGGGTCTCAGAATTGGAGTAACGGTAATGTTGGAATGATTGGTAAGTCATATGATGGCTCTACTCCATGGCAAGCAGCGATGTTCGGCAATGAGCACCTAACAACAATAGTGCCGATTTCGGGACTTATTGGCGTTATGGAATTGATGTGGCGTAACGGTAGCAGTGAGGCAAGAGCGCCAATAATGCACAACGGTGTCTATGGCTCATACGGCATCGATGGCGACCTAGAGGATTCAGGTAATATGTGTCCAGACTATATTGCTGGGCCAGCAACTGGCGGCGCGGCTTGGGCATGGGGTGGAGAAGCAGCTGGCACATATTGGGCCGAACGCTACTTCCTTGACCGGGTGTTGGAAAATTACAACGGTAGCGTCTACTTGATTCAAGGGATGCACGATTGGAACGTTGATCCGCACATGGCAGTGCCAACCATTAATTTGCTATATGACAATAATATAGAGGCTAAGGGCTTATTTGGTCAGTGGGACCATGATTATCCGGATCGTCCGCAAATAATGTTTGACCGCAGTGGGGTTGGTAGAGGCATTGAAGCGTTTCCAGAAATGGTAAGGATGGATTGGATGCAAGACTTGCTTGAGTGGTTTACCTACTACCTGAAAGAAGAAGGACCAAAACCGTGGTTGGGTGTTGAAATACAGGCAAACCAAGGCGCGTGGCGCTTTGAAGACCGCTATCCAATGAGCAATACCACCGAACTACTGTTGGAGTTGGGTAGCTCAGACCTTGCTGCAGCCAGTGGCGGCAATACGATACTTCCAGATGCCTCCTCCGGTCCAGTATATGAGACGCCGCCGCTTGAAGAACCGCTCTACTTTGGTGGTCTGCCACGTCTCCATGTCAATGTCAACACGGCAACAGTTGGCGGTCAAATTTACGCTTTGCTTGAGGACTGTGACGGTGCAGATTGTATCCACATTGGGCATGCGATAATGGACCTTAGATATCACGCAGGTGGTGCAGATGAACAAACTTGGACTCCCGTTTTCGACGAGATAACGGCGTTGATGGAATTCTTCCCAATGGATGTTGAGGTCGCGGCTGGCCATACAATTAAACTTACACTGCGCAGCACGGGCGAGGACTATCTTCCATCAGCAGCATCTACCGCAGTAACAGTGGTTAACGCAGGCTCAACTTTACAGTTCGATACATTTGACCCGGCAACCAGAGAGTATTACGACACAGTGCAATGTACGTCACAAATTTGCCTAGACAACGGTTAGTTGTTATCACATCCAGTGATGCGATATCTCGAATCCAAGCCTCAAATTAACTCAGCAACATGATTCGTCTTTCATTGGGGCAAGTATGAAAGAAACCTTGTCGACATTTGACGTGTTTTGCAGATTTTTAATTATTTCTCTGACGTCACATGCACGACCCTTCACATGGATGACATCAACACTCAGGTGGCACGAGTGGCCCAATCTACTGCTGTGGTGATAGGCAGCAACCTCAACACTTCCAGTCCTTGAAACCATTAACTTTTGGTCGTCTTTGGGGTCATAGTGAACAACTACATGGCCTTCGATTATGATTTCGTCGGCGATTTCCATCAGTTCTCCACGTTGCTTAATCTCTGAGAAGTATATAGCAGCATCTCGCAAAAACCTGCTGCGGTTTTTGTATCCTGATTTGTAAATAAGACTATCTAATTCGCCGAGAAATTTCTCATCTGCGCTGAATGAAATTATCGAACTCATGACGTTTACGAAAGGCTACGCAATAATAATACTTAGTGAAGGAATTATTAACATAAAAAACAAAATTAATCGTTAATAAATATGGTTGACAACCTATTAAATATAACATTGTAGAGCCGTGACAATGGACAAAAAACCGTATAGAGCACTTCTGTTAAGCGCTTTGATGATTCTTACCAGCTTGGCTGGATGTATAGAATCATCTGATGAATCATCGGACGACACAACCGATGGGTCAGACCAAGGCACTGAATACTATGGGACGATAATGACTTCAACTTATCATGTAGAGCAATTGGTATCAGCGATTGTTGGTGACACCGCCAATGTAGAGATGATGAGCACAAGCAATGAGCCAGTGCATGATTACGCACCGTCCACTCAAGACCTCGAGAGACTACGCTCCAGCGAAGTCTTCTTCTACCACGGTCTAGATTTGGAACCTTGGGTTCAATCGGCAATTACCTCAGATGGAGCTCCACCATCATACATGACTCACACCATGCCTAGTGGCGAGGTCACATTGGATTACCAGACCATGCTACTAAATGATTTGTGCGAACAACTTGCTGAAGGCGATAAGGTATCAAACACTCTGCTATCCTACGAGGACCAAGCAGATCAGTTAGAAATTCATCCTGAAAAAGGGGTTCAAACCTTAACATTCCCTGAAGCAGATACCAGCCATGAAGGTCATGACCATGATGACCATGATGAC
>DUKK01000093.1:0-3949 GCA_013329355.1 Candidatus Poseidoniaceae archaeon
AGAAAACTCTGGAATATCTTGGTCTGCTAGTGAAGATATCCTATACCTTTTGGAATCTGACTCAACTCCAGAATTGATCGCCCTAGACGGTTCAACATTCAGTCAGTTATACTCAACTAGGCTCATGCACAAAGCGCTTGACTTTGCGTTCGTCGAAACTGGCGGAATGATAACAAAATTCTATGTTGCAACTGATGCAAATCATGTTGCAATATATGGCAGCGCATCATACCCCGAAGGTTACGGAGTAATGGGGTCTGACTTGGATGGAGACAATATACCAGACACACTAGATAATGATGATGATGGAGACTCTTACCAAGATGACTGGGATTTTAACTGTCACAATTCAACGCTGTGTAGCAGAGAGCCTGACTTACAAACAATTAGATCGATGGGGATAAGAGTAGATGGGAATACGATAATCGTCGAAGATATCTACACTATGTCGCAGTCTGATACTTACTTATTCCGCAATTTATCCAGGCGAAGTATAACTTCCGACCAACGCATAAGTTATGAAGAAACCAATATGATAGAGAGTGCATTTTGCCATAATATGGATAAAAACGATTATGTTCAGAAGTTGCGTATTAGTCTAGAGCTATCTGTTGGACAAGTGAATAATGGTACGGTTCAGTGTGAGATATTATCCGGTTTATCATTTACCAAAACATATGACAAGGAACAAATAAAATTTAGTTTTAAGACCGCATTTGACGTTTCACCAAATATTACCCTACCAGTAACCCTATACCTTAATGAACAGATATCGGTTATCGATTCATCAATTACCAATTTAGTGGAAAACCACCCAATACTAATACAACAAACAACCCTCGAGGGTGAAATACTCTCAATCTTATGGTGGAATTCGGATAGCTCTCAGACTCTAGAGCTCAATTTCACTGCTGTTCAACAAGAACAATCTCAAATTAACACTCTGCTACAATCAGTAATCAACAACACAGTGCCAATTGTAGCAATATCAGCAGGCGTTGTTTTGTTGATGTGGGTGCTAATTCGAAGACGGAACCGCAATTCGCTGATTCTTGATGATGCTGAGTTTGAAGACAGCGATGCTGACGAGCCAGTTGACGAAGATGACACATTGAACTCTGCTGACTATGACCTCGATGATTATACAAGGCCAAAACCTATAGTCGATTCTGATTACATCACTAAACAGGTAAATGAGACGCCAATTTTGACTGAAAACATCCCAACTGAGGAAAAACCCACAGATCGGAGAGCATTCACGATAGATAATGATGCTGAATTTGTCGAGAAAAGGGGTGTTAAAAGACGAAGTGGTAGAATTAACCGCAATGCACAAGGCCCAATCATGAGTACAAAAAGAAAACGCTTAGATGGGAAGTTGGACATACCCGGTGAGCGAGTGATTACGGGCAAGAAACCAGTAACTAAACAGCATCAAGGCGCACCACCAGTAAGGAAAGTTCGCAAGGTAAGGCCGGTCAAGAAGGATGATTAGAGGCGCAGAAATTCAGCCCCTTGCTGGATACCGCATGCATCTTTGAGAAATCTGTTTAAGCCGTTTATATGATCCTCATCAAGGCGGTTGAAGACTTCACTGAAGTATTGGTCTAAGCGAGAAGTAGACAAACCTGAACTGCTGGCTGATAACTCGACAATAAGGTCTCTTCTATATTGGTTGTTTTCAAATTCAGTTAACTGATCCAACAATGATTCGTAGGCCCTCTTGATACTCCCTAACGGTGTGTCTCTCCGTGCAGCAAACACACCGAATACCATTGGGCAACCAGAGAGATTTTGCCACTCAAGGCCCAAATCCAAGATTACCTTGTCAGGGTATTTTTTTGAGGCATCGAGCGCCCTATCGCCGATAATCAAGGCTCCATCTGAGACAGTCAACATCGTGTCAATATCTGGACCCATAACGGTAAGCTCTGGTTCAAGGCCCTTTTGTTTGAGGATATATTTTAGCAGCGCGACAGACGAGGAAGAATCTGATGGTAGAGAGATTGAGGCCATCTCGTCGATGGGAGTTGAACCAAATAATAGAACACTTCCAACCTCACCCTTAGAACAAATTCCTAAATCCGGTAATAATACGAGTTGATGTGAATTCTTAGCATAATCAGCAGCGGGTATCGGTGCAATTATGCAATCCCGACGGAGTAGATGACCGGTAAGCCAGGATGGAGGTGCTGAAAGAACATTCCAGTCTGAACTCAACTGAAGAAAAAGTGGGTCACAGTTCATAAATGCAACTCGACCAATAGTATTTTTCCACGAAGAAAACCTATTGTTGTCAAGTGCTGGAATGTTTACTACCATACTTTACCCTCACGCGATAACATTTAGTCTCCTCGGACGTTTTGGTGGTTCGATATTAATGGTCGTGAAGTAAGTATAGGTTGTGTTTCTCTTTATGGGCACAAAGCCTGCATCTTTGACCAATTTAGCCATTTGATAAATATCATAGTTAAGGCTTGAATTAGCGCCGGCAAGGTGCATGATAGACTCTTGCCTAACCGTGCCATCAATATCATCAGCTCCATAGTTCAAGGCTAATTCTGCCACCTCATCGCCAATGTTCATTCGATATGCTTTGATGTGTGGTATACTATCTAGCATCAGTCTAGACACGGCAATTGTTCGCAATACTTCGTTAGATGTTGCGAGTTGGGCTTCAGGCAGCCTTGTTGAATCTGGCAGGAAAGGATATGGAACAAAGCATTGGAATAAATTGTATTCATCTGCAAGTTTTCTCAACTGGTCCATGTGTAATACTCTATCTCGTATACTTTCAATAGTTCCAAATAACATTGTGCAGTTTGATGGTATACCCAAAGCGTGTGCTCGACGATGAATTTCTAAATACTCGCTAGAACTTTCCTTACCGTTACAAATTATTTTTCTTACATCATCGTTTAGAATCTCAGCCCCACCACCGGGAAGAGAATCTAATCCAGCCGCCTTCAATCGTTCTAGGGTTTCTTGATAGGTGATATCACTCTGTTGGGAGAGGTGCTTTATTTCGACCGCAGTTAATGCCTTGATAGCTATGTCTGGATAATGTTGCTTAGCGGCATTAATTAGATTTTCATAATGCTCGACATCCCAATCAGGATGTAGGCCGCCAACGGAGTGAACTTCGTCAACAAGATTTGCATACTTTGCCATTTCTTCGAGATAGGCATCGATAGACAAATCATACGCATCAGATTGTCGCTTACTACGCCTGAAGGCACAGAACTTACACGCTAGGACGCAAATGTTAGTTTGATTAATGTGAACATTTGAATTAAAGAAAACATATTCTCTATACCGTGCCATTTTTGCCATGTTCGCCAATTGGCCTACTTCGTGAAGATTCGGGTGTTCGTATAATTTGATACCATCTTCAACTGTGAGTCGTTGACCTGATTGCAGTTTATTGACAATATCGGAAAGCCCACTACTCCACTGTTTGGCGGCAACCATACGGCTTAGATTTGCTGCCCAATCTGCGTCGCATCCGGCGGAAGCAGGTGTCGATATCCAACCGGGCATAATAATTGGTTCCTGCCGTCCTTCAAATATATATGCAGAAAATCTACCGAGCGATACCAATTGCAAATATTTTTGAATTTACAATAAATTTTCTAAATTCCTCGATCACTATCACCAGAACGGCGACAAAAATGATTATGATCCAATCATCAAATGATAGCGCTTTAGTCGACAGTAAACCGCCGATTTCAAAACTGGTGAGTGGTATGGTAACATTCGCTAACTGGACGAAGAATAGTAACAAACAAAACGATGCTACAAAAGCGATGTTAATTGCTCTGTTGGAAAAAACACCCAATGAAAATATGCTCTCTTCTTGAGATCTGCAGTTCATTACATTAAACAATTGAAACATGATAAACACCGATAGGGTCATGGTTTGCGCGTGGATAAATCGTTCGTCTGCATA
>DUKK01000093.1:4264-8768 GCA_013329355.1 Candidatus Poseidoniaceae archaeon
CTTTCCCATTCTGCAATTGCAACAGCATCGCCCTCACTACACGCTGCCTGATCAAAAGGTAAGTTGCTCCCGTCAGATAGGGGCAGACCATCACATTGCTCAAGACCACCGCCGGCTAAGAAGAATACCAACAGAGTTCCAGCAACCATAACCGCACCAAGATAGAAAATCAACCAAATATCATTTTTGTTTGGCAAGCCTTCATCAACTGGCCTGGGTGGCCTATTCATAACATTTCCATGTTTTTTCTCAACACCAAGAGCGACCGCAGGAGGGCCATCCATTAGAATGTTAATTACTAGAATTTGAGTTGCTGTCAGCGGTAAGCTCCAGCCAAAAATAAGTGTGGAAATAACGATCAATGATACGGCGGCAACATTTGTTGACACTTGATAGCGCACAAAGTTACGTATGTTTTGGTATATTTTTCGGCCTTCTTCAACTGCATTGACTATATTTGCAAAGTTATCATCTTGCAACACCATATCAGCGGCATCCTTGGCTACATCTGTCCCAGAAATCCCCATTGCGATACCGATATTTGCCCTTGATAATGCTGGTGCATCATTGACCCCGTCACCTGTCATTGCAACTATCTCACCTTGGTTTTGTAGAGAACTTACAATACGCATTTTCTGGTCCGGTGTAACGCGAGAAAATATTGTTGAATTAACAGCAGCCTCATCCATCTCTGCGTCACTAAAGTTGATAATTGAACTACCATTCACTGCCGGTATACCACCATCTGTAATGCCCAACTCCTTTCCGATAGCGCTGGCGGTAAATTGTTGGTCACCAGTAATCATCTTGACCTTGATTCCGGCGTTTTGACATATTTCAATAGCGTCTTTTACCTCAGGACGAGGCGGGTCCATGATACCAATTAAGCCAAGGAAAATGAAGCCAGATTCAATCTTGTCTAAATTGTACATGTCCTCATCATCATCTAATTGGCGCGCGCACAAAGCCAAAACCCTCATTGCTTTACCTGCCATATCTTTGTTCGCCTCTGTAGCGATATCGAAATCCTGAGGCTCTATTGGAACGATCTCATCCCCGGACACTTTCCACTCAACTAAATCTATATATCCACCAGCCCCACCTTTAGAGAAGACCCAACGTTCACCTTCATACTCATGGATCACTGACATACGTTTTCGTTTGGTATCGAAGAAGAACTCATGTAACCGGCTATGACGCTGAGCAAATTTATGGACGTCGCCGTTAATTTTCCATCCTGCGACAGCACAAGCAGAATCTGTGGGATCGCCAAGTGCGTTCCACAGCCCGTCGGTTTTGCTAATTTGGGAGTTATGACATAGGCTTAGACAGGCTGCAGCGAGCCTAAAACCAAGATCATTTTGATGCTTGGACAAATCATCGTCCCCTAGTGGTTTGCCCTCGAATAATATATCTCCTTTAGGTTTGAAGCCTTCTCCAGTAATTTGGAATGTACCTTCTGTTGTGGA
The DNA here is from genome assembly GCA_013329355.1 of Candidatus Poseidoniaceae archaeon. Taxonomy (GTDB): domain Archaea; phylum Thermoplasmatota; class Poseidoniia; order Poseidoniales; family Poseidoniaceae; genus MGIIa-L1; species MGIIa-L1 sp9354u. The sequence continues at coordinate 5,734 of DUKK01000093.1, forward strand.
GATTTGTCTTGCAGTCATTTGATTTTTAGTAAGGGTTCCCGTTTTATCTGAACATATGACCGTTGTTGAACCAAGTGTTTCCACTGCTTTCATTCGCCGTATTATGGCTTTGTGTTTGGCCATGTTACGCATACCCAAGGCGAGGGTAATGACCAAAATAATTGGTAAGCCCTCTGGAACAATGGCGACAAAAATGGCAATCGCAATTATGAATTGATCAATCGCAGCTTCCCAAATTTCGATGTTGGGGTCGCCATAGGCGATTATCATCTCAATTGACACCAAAAGAACTGCGACTATCAGAGCAATAAATCCGAGGAATTTACCTAGTGATTCTAACTTAAGTTCCAATGGGGTTTTTGGGGTGTCGGAGCTTGCAATATCGCTGGCTATTCTTCCTAGTTGGGTTTCCATGCCAGTCGAAACAACGACGCCAACCGCCCTACCAGATGCAACACATGTCCCCATAAATGCCATATTTTTGCGGTCTGCCAAGAGCGTGTCATCCGGTAGTGGCTCGACATTTTTTTGTACTGTTAATGACTCACCTGTAAGCGCTGACTCATCGATTCTGCATTGAAATGAATCCAATATCCGAATATCAGCAGGGACATTGAGACCCTCATACAAATTTACAATATCTCCGGGAACTAATTCAGATGTCGCAATCTCAATATCGGAGTTGTTTCTAACCACCACACACTGAGATATGGACATTTGCTTCAATGATTCCATGGCTTGTTCTGCTTGGCCCTCCTGCCAGTAGCCAAAATAAGCGTTTGCCGTGAGAACCATAAAAATAAATATTGCATCACCAGGCTCATCAGGGTGTATCAAAAGGGCAACAATTGCGGCACCGATAAGGAGATAATTTAACGGATCATTGTATTGTGATAAAAAACGCCTCCACCCCGGAGTTCGTACCGGTTCTGCTAATCGATTTTCGCCATATTTCTCCCGTCTTAAATTGACTTCACCACTGGATAACCCCGACCTAGACACATCCAAATCAATCATTACTTCGACCGGAGACATTTTGTGCCATTTATCATTCATGACTATCTACCGTCCAGTTTACCAAGTGAAATACACTTATCATTTTGGTGGTGGTATTCCCAAGAGTTTTCCGATGTTTTCAACAATTAGAATTCTTTAGGCACACCATGGCAGAGCACGGTTCACCATACATACCAGCAACCGAGTCACCACTAGAATTGACGGTGAGGGTTGTGGTGGTAGGGATTCTACTTGGTATACTGATGACTGCGGCCAATGCATACCTTGGACTCTATGCAGGCATGACCGTATCGGCAAGCATACCAGCTGCTGTGATGTCAATGATTATCCTGAGGAGTTTGTTTAAAGATGTAAGCATTCTTGAAAATAACGCAGTTCAAACCATGGCAAGTGCAGGTGAATCATTAGCGGCTGGTGTGATATTTACTGTTCCGGCACTGCTGGTAATCCCTAACTTATGGGATGACATCAAGTTAATTGAGACAACCATTATCGCACTATTAGGCGGCTTGATGGGGACTATGTTCACCATTGCACTGAGGCGATTATTCATTGTTGAGGAGGCTTTACCGTATCCTGAAGGAGTCGCCTGTAGAGAAGTATTGGTCGCTGGAGAGGAGGGAGGAGAAGGTTCACAGGCAATTTTGTATGCCTTAGGTATTGGTGCAATTTATGGGTTAATGGTCAAAGGATTCCAAGCCACTCACCACACAGTTGAGGGAGTCGTAGATTTTGTCGGGACCAAAATTTACGGTGGTATCGACCTATCTGTTGCATTATTATCCGTCGGTTTCATCGTCGGTATCAGAATTGCTTCGTTTATTTTCCTTGGGGGAATGCTCGGTTTCATGGTCTTGGTTCCGATGTATGGATTAGTCAACGGCTGGGGGCCAGGCGAATCTAGCGTTGAGCAATTCAAAGGAATCTGGGCGACTCAAATCAGATATGCTGGTGTTGGCGCTATGGTAGTTGGTGGATTATACACTCTCTGGTCTATGAGAAAAAGCATCATCACGGGAATTTCCAAGGCGCTCAAAACATCCTCCGCCGATGAGGAAAACCTCTTGAGGACTGAAATTGACCTACCAATGCGGTTTGTCTTCATCTTTTGTTCGATAATTGTCGGCATGACACTACTATTTTACTGGTGGAAAACCGGCTCGCTAATTTTGTCCATAGCCGGTGCTGCTTTCTTGGCGATTACTGCGTTTTTCTTTGCTGCGGTTGCTGGCTACATTGCTGGAGTGGTAGGGTCGTCAAATTCTCCCGTATCCGGAATGACCATCGCGACTTTGCTGTTCACTGTGGCTTTAGTCTGGATAATCGGTGATCTAATGCTGGGTTTGTCGACCCCAACACTGATGCTTGCAACAATGCTGATTGCATCAATAGTCGCCTCCTCAGCCGCAATTGCTGGAGACGTCATGCAGGACTTGAAGACTGGGCATATGGTTGGAGCAACCCCTAGGATACAACAGACTGCAGAGATAATCGGAGTTATAACCGGGGCATTGGTCATTGGTCCAACGCTAAAATTGCTGCACAATGCCTTTGGGATAACAAAAACTGCTTGCTTGAGAGATGCTGCGGAAACTGGCAGGTCGTGTGATAATGCATTATTAGCGCCTCAGGCTGAACTAATTGGTGACATAGTCCGAGGTTCTTTTGTCGGTGATGTAAATATGCAGATGATAATCTTAGGAGTGGTAATTGCAATAGTATTGATTTGGCTTAAAATGCCGGTTATGAGTGTCGCTATTGGTATATATCTACCACTAGGTTTATCCGTCCCTATAATGCTTGGCGGAGTGCTGTCTTATTTTGCTTTTAGGAGTGCTCATATCAGAGTTGATGGAGAGTTGCGAGATGAGCCATCAGAATGGGCAATAGCTGCGGCCAAAGAAGTAGAAAATAGAGGCGTATTAATCGGGGCAGGTTTCATTGCTGGTGAATCAATCCTGGGTGTCTTAGTTGCTTTATTGATAGTTCTTGAAATCGATCTCACCCAATTATTTTCG
>DUKK01000105.1 GCA_013329355.1 Candidatus Poseidoniaceae archaeon
AGAAATCTCCAGTAAATACTTGGCTTGAGGTTACTATCAACATAGAATCTTCGGTATGACCGGGCACATGATGGAACTGTATCGTTTCATTACCCAATTTCAAAACACTAGTCTCATTTACAAATTTAGTAACGCCTAATGATGGTGTAGAGTGCCACATGACATAATCACATTTCAACTGGTTGGCAATAGTAAAGCAACCTGTTATGTGATCGGCGTGAGTATGGGTTGCAATGCACATTTCTAAATTAAGATTCATTTCTTCGATGGCGCTGAGATAATTTGCGACATAGTCGTAGACAGGGTCTATTATGGCGGCCATGCCGCTGGTCTGGTCATAGATTAGGTAGGTCTTTGCCCAACCAGATTCATTGAGTTGATGCATCTGCATGGTATTGACTAACAAGATGTAGTACTTCAATTTCAGTGCTAAAAATATATTCTTAAGCATTAAACGAAATGAGTTTTTCGGAGTATTATGAGCCATCCACAGACTGTTGTCTATTTGGAGCACGACGGCAGGGTGCTGCTAGTAAATCTAGATGGTATCGGACCACAAATCCCCGTTAGAGGCAGGCTTGAAAACTCGTTATCTCTGCGTTTTCCAACACCTAACGAAGTCGCTGAACGAGGCATAAAGTTTGAACAAAAAATGAACATGCGAATAAGCTTCTCTGGCCAAGATTACATAGTAATCAAGGCCTATCCAAAAATCGATTGGCCATCTGATTGGGCCTGGAAAGATAGTATAGTTTCAGACAACTGCGTTCATCCTGTAGCCAGAGAGGCCATCTACCGTAGTATTCATCGGTTAGTTTCCAAGGTGGTGATAAAAAACAATCAGAACCAGATCTTGATGGCTAAGGTAAATCGAGGTCACTTTTCGGGCTTTTGGACTCTACCGGGGGGTTACATGGACCATGACGAACACCCAACCACGGGATGCGTTAGGGAATGCCTGGAAGAACTCGGTATTGACATAATATTAACCAATGATGCACCGATTATAACTCAAAAGATTTTCAACGATGAAGGTGTATCATTTGTCTCATTTACCTACCAGTCTAATTGGGATGGTAATATCGAAGATATGACATTACTAACCGAAGAGATTTCAGAAGCAGCGTGGTTCTCTAGGGAGGATGCTTTATCCAATGCTGTCTCTTACTTTGATTCTGAAGCAATAAAGCATCATGGCTAGACCCCTAAAAGAGTCCTCGCAGAAATAAAACTATCCTCTAACCCTTCAGGGTTAGAACCGCCGCCTTGCGCAAATGTCGGTCTGCCACCACCGCCTCCGTTGATGTGAGTGATTATGGCTTGAAGAATTTTGACCGAATCATACCGCTCACTAGCGATCGTGTTCTCTGTAGTCGCAACCATCAATTTGCCACCACCGTCTTTCGAACCTAGAATTGCTAAGGTAGGATTATCAAAATCTAGTGTGAGTTCTTTGAGCATCTTGGACATGTTCTTCAGTCCACCATCGGCCTCCATAATCACTATTCTTACGCCGTCCTTAGCAAAACTAGTATCGTCGCTCCCACTGGTTCGCAAGCGAACAATTTCTGCCTCTAACTGTTCTATACGCTTCCTCTGTTCTTTCCATTCGTTAAAAAATCGCTCTGCAGTCTTAGGCACATCATGTATATTCACCCCAAAGACATCGCCGGTTTCCCGTAGCAGATCGTCTTGATCCCGTGCATAGTCGAGCGCGGCCTGGCCAGCAACAATATGTAGACGTTCTACACCATCTTGCACTGCTGTCGAGCGAACTATCCTGATTGAACCTATTTGCCCTATTTCATCATGGTGCGTTCCGCCGCAAGCCTGAATATCATGATCGGATATTCTCAACACGCGAATAGTGTCGCCCTTCGGTGCTCCCCCTTGATAGAGATCAAATCCATACTTTCGATCAGCATCTTTGCGATTCAAAATGGTCTTCTCAGTTTTATGAACCTGAACAATCACATCATTGGACATTTTTTCAATGGCGTCAAGGTCTTGCCTTGATAGTCGATTATAATGGGTGATGTCCAAACGAGCAGATTCTTCTGCTTTATTGGCACCAGCTTGGTAAATATGCGGGCCCAGTATTTTACGTGCTGCACCACCGACGATGTGGACTGACGTGTGGTGATCCATCAATTGTTTACGCCTATTCCAATTAAGTGAGCCATGAACTAAATCACCATTATTAAGCTCAGTATCAACTATGTGGACAATGTGTTGACCAATTTTGCGCGTATCTAGCACTCGGCAATGAACTGAGTCAGTGGACAATGTGCCATAATCACCTTCCTGTCCACCTCCCTCTGGATAAAAGCACGTCCGATCAAGAACCACACCGTGGGTAGCTCCTTCGGGGAGATTGTCGAAACTAACTGTGGTGCAGAATAATACGCTTGCGTCAAATTCAAACTGGTAAACATCATCATAATACAATGTATTTGTTGGTGGAAGTTCCGGTAGATTACTAATTAACTCAGTATTTTTTACCGCTTTAGCAGCATCCCTCGCCATTCTGGCATGTCGCTCGGCCAGTTCAGCAGTAAAACCAGTCCGCAAAGACATTGCGGTCCAGCCCGATTGATGTGCTAGTGAGATGGCCATCTCTGGTGCAATGCCGTGCGAATCATTGAGCGAGAATAGTAGTTCATCATCAATTGCCACAGCAGTCTTGTCAACATTGGCCAACATCGTTTTTACTACTTGTTCACCTTTGCGAAGCATCTCGACATATTTTTGTTCTTCTAACCGGAGAATTATTGCGATACCGTCGCGGGTTTGTTTCATTGCTTTATTATCCAGATTAACCTCTAAATGATGTAAGGCTAAATCCGCAAGTGATACATCGATACCGAGTTCGTCACGCATTCTTAGCGTTCTTCTAGCTAACATTCTTGCTAAGTAACCAGCTTTGGCATTGGATGGTACTAAACCATCTCCCAACATATTGCACAGGGCGTGGAGATGATCTGGGATTGCATAAATTCTCGACAGAGGGTCAGTTATAGCACTGAATTGCTTGCGGTCAATGGCAATACCACGTTCGCTTAGTTTATTGATGAAAACGGTTGTTAATTCATCGCCATCTACTCCGACCTCAATATTCATGATACCGTTCAACCGGCTCATCTCTCCAAGTATCTTGTCCAAATTAAGTTCTGGCCATTGTTCAGTTATGTTACCAAATCTGGATAGTTCCTTCAGCCACGCCACAGTTTCAGGATAAATCGCCTCATAGATTGTTGGCGTACCGGCAGCCGCCCAACAGAATCGCTCAAGTCCATAACCTGTGTCAATTATCTGCAACGGCATTTCCTTGTAACGGTCGCCCTTGATTTCTACATCACCGTCTTCTGCTTCCTCAAGATTCATAAAAACCAGAGTAGCTAATTCCAAACCACCGACAATAACCTCGACCGCTGGACCTGCATTACCACCACCACTCCAGGGATTCTCAACGTAAGTAATCTCTTTCGCGTCAATACCAAAGGTTACCGTCAACATTTCGTGACAGTATCTAACACAATCTTCCATCCAGTAATACATTTTGCCCTCATGTGGTCGGTTGAATACGTGATGTGCCATCATCTCGAAGGTCGTTAAGTGACGGCCACTACGACCAACCGCATCGACGTCGGTTAGTCTGATACACGGTTGTGAAATCGTCAAAGGATTTGCCGGAGGTTCGACTAATCCCGATGTTACGTGGGGTTGAAAATCTGCAATTGAGGCAATCGTCAAGTGGATATCATCCCGCCACCTAGCTAGTATCGGGTAGGGCTCTACACGTGCATGCTCACGTTGTTCAAAGAATCCGAGAAAGGCTTCTCGCATTGCATCCTTGAGTTCTTTACCACGCATTGAGAATCCGCTAATTAGTGGATTACCGATGAATGTATACTCATCCTCACTGGTATCCCCACAAGTGTCTCGTTCAGTATCAACTGTCCAAAACCATAGATTGGTAACACGACACTGCTTCCTAGCATAGCCGTTATCATGGAAGACTGCTAAATCAATTGGAGCCATGACCATTAACCTCACCTACTGAATATATATCCCAGTGTAAACCAAGACTTGAACCCTGCGACTATATTGTAAATTTACTGGTAATCCTCAAAGGTAGACAACTATGCCGAGTGGTATGGGCGATGAATGGCGCAAGCATCTTGAGTCTGATGATGATGGTACCATCAGAATCAAAGCCCATGGTAACATGAAAGTGGATGCGAGAATCGTCACCGATGAAAATCATTTCAACAATCACATCGATGACCGTGGCCCCGAACAGTTGGTCAATGCCGCAGAAATTCCAGGAGTGGTAGGCGAAGCATGGGCTATGGCAGACTGGCATTTTGGCTACGGACTACCGATAGGGGGAGTTATAGCAACTGACATAAATCACGGCGAAAATGGTGGCGCAATATCACCCGGAGCAGTGGGTTTCGACATTAATTGCGGAGTAAGAGTCCTCGCTCTCGATGCAACAATTGATGACATCCCAAATATCAAAAAATTAGGTGGGCGACTTGCTGGGCGGATTCCTGCCGGTGCATCTGGTAAAGGTGGATTAGCAATTGACATGCCTGAAATTCGTGCGCTTACTGAGGGCGGTGCACAGGCAGCGGTTGAAATGGGCATTGGCTACTATGAAGATTTAGTCTCACTAGAATCAAATGGTATGTTAGAGGTAGATGATGCAACACTTTCGAATCGGGCATTGGAACGTGGTTTGCGTGCACTCGGAACACTTGGTAGTGGTAACCACTTCTTAGAAATTCAATCCGTCGAAAGACTAGTTGATGAGGCAACTGCCCGACACTGGGGTTTGTATGAGGGGCAACTACTGGCGATGATTCATTCTGGTTCTCGAGGTTTAGGCCATCAGGTTTGCAGTGAACATTCGAGAAAACTAGAACAAAAATACAAACGAACCACAACCGGATGGTATGCCGAGGAATATGATTTTACCATTTCAGACAGGCAGTTAGCCTGTGCTCCGTTTCACTCAACAGCGGGTCAATCATACCTACAAGAAATGAATGCTGCTGCTAATTTTGCCTTCGCCAATCGCAGCGCATTAGCCCATCGATTGAGGGAGGTATTACGCCTTGAGATGGGCGTCGATGGTGAGGCGAGAACTCTTTACGATGTCGCTCACAACATTGCTAAAGTAGAAACCCACATAATACACGGTAAAAACTGCCAGTGTGCTATCCACCGTAAAGGTGCGACGCGAGCATTTTCAGGAGATAGTGGTCACATTGAAAATAATTTTCAAACCACCGGCCAACCAGTTCTCGTCCCAGGTGATATGGGCACTGGATCATGGATTATGGCTGGACCTAAAACTGGGCAAAATCAGGCATTTGGCTCATCATGTCACGGTGCTGGCCGTGCACTATCAAGAACTAAGGCTAAGCAAACAATCGATGGAAAAGCACTGAAACAGCGCTTGGAAAGCTCTGGCATCCGAATTCACGCCTCAACTCCAAATGTCCTATCTGAAGAAGCCCCAGAAGCCTACAAAGATGTCGATGAGGTAATTGAGCTAACCGAAAGAGCAGGATTAGCAAGGCCTGTTATCAGGATGAAGCCAAATATCGTCATCAAGGGTTAATCACATACAGAATTTGGTATGTGACTGACCAGGTATTGTTGGTGCTGCACCGGTATGGACACCATCTGGCTCCTCACAAATTACGCTCAACAAAGTATTGACCAAATCCTTCAGTTCATCGACCTGAATTTGTAAATCCTTCATTCGTCGTCTTAATTCCGCTTTGCTTTCTAGACTTTCTCCCATCTTATCCCATCTAAGGAAGTTGCCTTCCTTGCCTATTTTCGGAAAAATCGATTATTAATCTTTGAGGATAATTTTCTTCCTAAACCGCTATTTGTCTAGTCGATATATTTGACGAAGCGTTATAATCATCATGCAAGTCGGCAGAAATACGCCACTGTGGCTTAGGGGTATAGCACCTCATTGGTAATGAGGAGGTCGCGAGTTCAAATCTCGCCAGTGGCTCTTAAACAGCAAACATGTGAATAACCATGTTCGAACTTTGGTGATACAGATTGGCGCCGAGAGAGGGATTTGAACCCCCGAGGGAAGATCCCACGCGATTTCCAGTCGCGCGCACTACCAGGCTATGCGATCTCGGCCTAACCTTGCGGTGGCTATTCTCCGTTTAACATTCACGCCCATCCTTTTCGACTTGAATTAGCGAAAATACTCAAAGGTGATTCGACTAGCGTGGGCCATGACCGACCCATCAGGTGAGTCAACAGAGATCGCTGATGGAATACCGTTCCGACTTCGAGATATGGAATTAAACGTGAAATTTGGCGACATACATCCAATTTTTAACCGCATCGACGATCTTAGAAAACAGTGGAAATTTATGATTTTATTAGCCCTCAATGATTGGGGGAGGGCTAATTACCTAATGTTAGGATTTGGAATATGTGCATTCCTCTTAGGTGCTGTTTCAACCGACATAGTGTCCGGTGGCGATTCACTATCCACTGGGATGGATGGTTTGCTGGGCGTTGGCTCGTTTTCTTTCTTTCAAATGCTACTCTCCTTTGTGTCATGGGTTGTCTTTCTGTATTTTGTATGGGTAGAATTTCCTGTTATGCGTGTGCACTCGATTACCATGATGCTTATTTGGAACGGTATGGTTTTCGCCAATGTGTTTTTCCATGAAAATAACCCCATTTGGCCCACTGATATTTCTCTCTCGGATATGATGTATGGAACACTAATCATGCTTGTTGTGATATTCTTCACCTACTTCTTTTGGAAAGCGGTTAGTGATACGAGGGATTTACATGTTCAGGTCCACCATGTTCATGAGGATGTTAGAATAATGGAGCGCGATATGCATGAGCACTCACTCGGTGGTTGGGGCTCAATGCTATTGGTTTGGTTTAGCGCGACATTTTTGTCAGCTTGGTCAGGCGTGAATTTCGTAGCCTCAAGAAATAATGAAGCCTATCTAACGCTGATAATCCACGTCCTGAGCGGGATCATTGTAGTGCCGTTGATACTAATGATTGTTTGGTACCCACAAAGAATGCTTGGCACAACCACAAAAATTTCTACTTCTGCTGCGTTAACTGCAGAAATTGAGATGAGCCAAGGTCAATTGAGTATCACAACTGATGCTAAGTGCCCAGAATGTAATGCCTCAGTTACCCTTAGCATGGGACTGAATGGACAAGTTTCGGTGCCTTGCCCTGAAGCGGGTTGTGAGGCTGAAAGCGGCATCATTGGCTCAATATGCGCAGGCTGCAACAAAGAATTTCCGTCCAGATTTAATTGCCAATCTTGTAGCACAAATATTCCATATGTTGATACCATTCCTGATTCGGAGGCCTGGTGATGTTTACCCACCTCCGCGAGGACTTTCCCACTCTGCGTGAGGAAAATTCTCCATCATATTTGGACAACGCATGTGTCACTTTGAAGCCGGATAGCGTAATAGAATCAATTACTGATTACTATCGAATGTACCCAGGGTGCGGTGGCAGATCGGTTCATAGATACGGGACTCAGGTCTCAAAATTGGTTATTGAGGCAAGACAATCAATTGCGAAATTTATTAATGCAAAATCCGTTAATGAAGTAGTTTTTACTAGAAACGCTACACATTCGCTTAATCAAATAGCTAAGGGCCTTTCGTGGAATAAAGGCGATGTCATAATAACCGGTGATCGTGAACATAACTCAAATCTTGTGCCGTGGTTACAACTTGCAGAAGAACAGGGAATAGAACATCGAATAGTAAAATCAAATCCTGACAATACCTTTAATTTGGATAACTTTGAAGAGTTGTGTGATGAGGTCGGTGACCGATTAAAATTAGTTTCGTTGTCCCATATAGGAAATCTTGATGGGGTTTCAGTACCAGTAAAGAAAATTGCAAAAATAACCCATCAATATGATGCTCTGATGGCAGTAGATGGGGCACAGTCAACGCCTCACACCCGAGTTGATGTTCAGGACTTAGACATCGATTTTATTGCCTTCTCAATCCACAAAATGTGCGGTCCATCTGGTATGGGAGGATTATGGGGCCGCTATGATCTACTGAACTCAATGCGTTCCATTCAATCAGGTGGACAAACCGTTGAAACATCAAATTATGACTCAGTCAAATGGGCAGCGCCACCAGCAAAGTTCGAGGGAGGATTAGGTAATTATGCTGGTATGATTGCTAGTGGGAACGCCATTAACTATCTCAGTAAACTAGACATGAATGCGGTTCACGAGCATGAAATTAAATTAAACAAAATCATTACCAACAAGATTAAACATCTTGACCCAATAAAAATTATCGGCCCAGAGGATGCTAATCAACGAGGAGGAATCTGTTCAATTCTGATGGGTGATTTACCTGCTCACGATATTGCAATATTGCTAGATGAGGCTGCTAATGTCATGGTTAGGAGTGGACAACACTGTGTCCACTCATGGTTTAATGCGCGCGGCCATGCTAATGGATCTCTAAGAGCATCAGCATATTTCTACAATACTGAGGAAGATGCAAATCTTTTTGCGGATACCTTTATTGAAGCCGTTGAAGCATTTAGTTGATTATCATGGATGAAATTACTGATATCTCTCCTCAAAATCAGATACCTAATGCAACAATGATTGAACCACAGGATACTTCGCGTAGAACATTAGTAGTATTGATTTGTCTCAGTCTTGTATTAGTTTTTTCAAGTTCATACATAATCAATGTACTCAAAGAAAACAACCCATTTGCGCCACGGCCAACAAATGATGCCCTACTTGCCCAAGATGTGTATGGTGAATTAATCCAAATTGACGAATCAGAACTAGACGGCAGTGGAGTAAAAGTATGTATCGTCGACTCGGGTATTGATACAAGTCACCGGGACCTAGCAGACATAAATCTCGTTGCATGGCGGGATTTCATCGATAACCAGCAGGAACCCTATGATGACCAAGGTCACGGCACTAGCATGGCAGGGATTCTAGTCGCCGATGGCTGGATGAAAGGTGTAGCAACCGGTGTAGATCTATATGTCGCCAAGGCATTGACTAGTAACGGTTCAGGTGACGATGGGGTTGTTGCAGAGGCAATTGATTGGTGTGTAGAACAAGGTGTGCAAATCATATCACTATCTCTAGGAGGGGCACCGGGAATAATCCCATTCAATCCATTTTCTGGCAGAGATTCTGGCGATGCTGCTGATGACGCTATTGACCAGGGAGTGATTGTTGTTGCCGCAGCTGGCAATGATGGTGGACCGGATGATGACGGGGATGTTGCTCACCCATCGAGCGAGAGGCTAGTAATTTCAGTTGGTGGGGTGACTGAGGACGGCAGTCACTGGAGCGGTTCATCCACCGGTGATAACAATGGCAACCTATTTCCTATTATTTTACCACGTCAAGACCCACACAAAAAGCCAGAGATTGTTGCACCTGCCCAAGGTGTCCCGGTAATCAACAATGATGGGACTTGGTCAATAGTTGACGGAACCAGCGCTGCAACAGTATTTGTTACCGGAGCAATCGCAATATTACTAGAGGCTAATCCGAGTTTAGCCGCAAATAACTCATCCGGGACATCAGACACAGTTGTTCAAATTAAACAAGCACTCATGGACACAGCAAAACCTCAACCGGGTCAAGATGGACATGATGACAACTACGGGTATGGAATGTTACAGTTAGAAAATCTGCTTGCGGTATTTGAGTGATTACTTTTTTATGAACGTGACAATTGTTCCCTCAAAGACTGGTATGAATGCGATATAGTAGTTTTGATGTGATGATTTAATCAAATTTATCCAATCATTGAACCCATCAACTAATGCCATCTTTTCATCATCGCCCTCTTTGACATCACCGGAAGGAACCATGGGTTCGGTTGTAACCAAAACACCGTCAGGGCTCAATAAAGGCAAACTACTTTCGATTGCCCTGGCCAAAGTTTCAGGTTGTTCATCGATGATAATTATGTCATAGTTAGTGATTAGCGGCGCGTCACCAGAATCTAATCCAGTGATTGTTGCTGCTTTCCATGCCATAGTTTCGGCAGCAAAGGTTGGCAATTCTCCGACTTTGATATTAGTCCAGTTAGTTGCATCGTATCTGTCTATTAATCGTTTTATGATAACCGCAAACTTGTTACCTTGCTCGACGATATCATACCTGTGAGGTTTGCCCTGACTTTCAAATAAATCAAGTAGCCAAGCACTTCTATGGCCAATGCCGCCACCGACCTCAAGAACATTGCTTGGTGAGATACGATAAATGCCGTCTCGGACTCTTCTGATTACTGATATCGGCCAAGTGTTTAATCCCATGTGTTGCAGTTGCTCATTGATATTGGCTGCAATCTCTGGCTCGTCCCGAGGCAAATCTGCTGGTTTCCCAAATAAATGTGCGAGCAAATCAGAACGGTTTATTGAAACCTCTTCATTATCGCTCATGGATATTCCACTTATCAGCGATTCATGAACTCTCGTATGGTTAATTCTTCCGATTACTTGAAACCTAATAGGCTATGGGACGGCTGATACCATGACGGCTACGGACGCTACCGAGGACTTCGATGAGGTAGTCGAGAATGTTACATTTTGTAGTGAATGTAATGAGTATGCCGAACATGAAATTCTAAAAGAGCGTCCCATTGGTAATGGCAGAGACCTACTGCTCAAATGCAGTACGTGTGCTGCAATTGCTAACCTACATATTAGAGAACCTAAATCGATAACCGTTCCTTTCATCCTTACCGATGGACCTCATTCAAGGCGGACTGAAATTGAACTCGATGATGATGAAGAGTTAAAGCTTGGAGATGTTTTTGAGGAAGATGAAATGCTATGGTCAATAAATCAAATGATCGATAATAGTGGTCACAAGCAAACAACTCTGCTGTCACCTGATGCTGGAGTTATTTCTGCATTGAGGACTGATATGGTGCGAGTAAAAATAACCGCAACACGTGGTGAATACTCCGACTCTTCATCAATGCTCGTTGATTATGGAACGAAATTTACTGCGGATACAAAAATCGATTATCAAGGCGAAGTTTGGCGTATTAGAGCGATACACACAGGTGCAGGTCGGACTCTTAGAGGTACAGTCGAGGCGCAAGATATCAAACGAATATATCTACATGAACCACCAAATTTGGAACACTTTGAACCAAGAACCCCGCGTGAGCGACGTCAGGCTTGGAAAGAAGGTAGACTCGGCTATAATCCTAATCCAGAGCCCCCAAAAGAAGTAACTAAGAAGAGGGTTACGCCCAGCAATAAGCGCAAGAAGAAACGACCAAGAAAGTAATCATGGTCGATTGGTCCACGGCATTAGGAAAGCTTTGGCTACTTGAGCACCTACTGTTGGATTCTCCTGTAGTCTTCTAATGCTATATTCATACCACTTTTCTCCATATGGCACGTAAACCCTAGTCTTGTGACCAGCCGCCGCAAGTTTGCGTCTGAGTGGTCCACGGACGCCAAGTAGCATTTGAAATTCATACCCAGGACCTTTGCCACTTCTGGCGCTGCCGGCATTTTTCCTGGGGTCTGCTATGCCAGGACCCATACCATGTGATTTCAGTGCGGAAAGCGTATGCTCGATTACAGGCTTATCATGAGATGCTACTGCGCAATAAGCACCAGCACGCAGCATCTTGTCAATACACGCGTTTGTCGCAGTTACAATTTCTGCGTAACCAGTGTGAGCAATGGTTTCAGGCTCTAGATATATCCCTTTACAAATCCTGTAATCGGCTGCGGCGCCCAATTTTTGCTCGAGATAATCAATATCATCTAAAGCGCGAAAAAGCCTACCTTGGTATACGGTCCCAACGTTCTGAAGCCCTTCTTTATGGAGGTCTACAACCACATCTATGGTTCCCTGGGTCACTCGGTGGTCTTCCATATCTAGGCGGACGAACATACCATGTTCAGCTGCCATCTTGACTATATTTTTGATATTGTTATAGCCTTTTTCTGGATCGATTAATAGACCGAACGCAGTTGGTTTGATACTCAGATGTGAATCTATATCATGCTTGATTATCGCATCTATTAGTCGAGTGTATTCATCAAAAAAATACTGGGCTTCATCCATTGTTGAAATCTCTTCACCCAAAACATCAACGGTAAAACAAGCATTTTCCTTGCTTAGTCTCTGCATAACCTTGATTGCCTCTGGAATAGTATTCCCGGCGACATAGCGACGCGAAACCCACCCGACAAACCACTTTGGCATGCGGATTGTCATGGCCACGACAAGTCTAGAAAACCAACCCGCGGTTGCACTCATCAATTATTCCTCAATCAGGAGATTGATGAGGGTTGTGATTATTTGCCTAATGCTTCGAGGATTTGTTTTGTGGTAAGTAGCGGAATTCTCTGTTGTGAAAGATAATCTCTAATGGCTTGTCGTTGCCATCCTCTAAATGCTTTTTTATCCATTGAACAGATAATCTTACCGTTGGGGAATGCTTGTTTTGTCGCCGATATGGCAGAATCTATCGCCTGTTGCCATGTCCCACCCGGAGGCTCAGTATCATTTTCTGGTTTAACGAAAGGCAGGGCATAAGTCGCCAACATGTGACCCAACCATACACCGTCTACCAAGGCCAACTTGTTAGCTCTGGGAGCATAATGACCACCACCCAATGTCACCAGGACTAATTCATCTGCATTATTTACAGAATCCCACAAGCCAATATTGCTACCGCCATCTAATGCCATTCCTTCACTAATGATATCACCAAGCAGTTTTGCTGCATCCCTATTCGGCCAATCACGTTCTGTCGAGCCAATCTCAATGAACATGGCTGGAACATCGAGCCAGGGGCCGTGATGGGTGACCTCAAGCGTGAGCTCAAATTTTTCAGCTACCGTTGCGTCTTTAGTATGGCTGTGTAGCATTTTCCACCATGATGCAAGCCTAGTAGATGGAGGCGGGGAAAAACCTGCTCTGCCGCCAAATTTTGGTTGCTCATCTTTAGCAAGTTGCGGGACACCAATTGGATGCAGAGTTAGTGATGGTTTACCACTGGCTGCAGAATGGCGTGACGGGAAAATAACCTCCCTGACTATTTCGGTAGTCTGATTAGACCATCGTTTGTCAATGTTATCCTCAAACAATATCCCATCTTCAAAAATCCACATTCTTACATCGTTCAACTGGTAGGCAGGTTTTCCTTCGACTAAACCAATTGATTTCCATGAAAACCTTTTCAATAAATATTCACCCTGATTTAAGGATGCAACATCCCCAGCATTAATCGCAATCAATGATACCTGCTGGTGGCTCATAATCTGCTGTAGATGTTGCTATTTTTGATTCCTTTCCATACGAGATTTGACAAACCATGCTTATTTGGTCAATTTCATGGCGTGGGGTATCCCTGAGAAACTTGCGTTTACTCCCAAGTTCATCTTGCGCTATAATTCTGGTTACATTGCGATTGGAGTTGACGGTGAATTACAAAAAATAGATTCGGATGGTAAACTGACTGGGGAGCCTGTTAAACCATTTCCGACGCCAATCAGAAGCGCAGTCATCATTGGTGATCGTTTGGTTGCAACCTGGTTAGATCAAGAACTTATGCTCGCTAGAATGGCAGCGATAGACCTAGGTAAAGAATTCAGTGAAGGTGTTAACCGGGGTGAATTAAGGGTAAGGCGCAGTATTGACAAATCAATCCACCCTAGTGGAAATGATTGGTCTCATGTCCTTGATGCTGAGCCAATCGCGCTTTCAGGTAACAGCAAATCGTTTTCTTTTGTCCTGTGGAAAAAAGGAGTATACAACTTAAGCGTAAACTCCGTTGAGAATTGGCGCTCACCTGAGCCATCTTGGCCAAAACTCGCAAAAATCCCTCGGGCCGAGGACATTGTGGCCACAGTTTGCGATGATGAAGTATACGAGATATGGTCCAAGGGGGGTGGCGTAATCCGCTATGATGTTGTGAGTGGCGATATCATTAATCAAGAAGTATTACCAATCGATGGCTACCTGAATGAAGTTTACAAACATGGTGATAATTACTTGATTCTCTATAACAACTCAACTATCGCGCTATTGAAGGATGGCAATGTTCAACTCAATGCGAAATTATCTGGCCCGATATCTTATGCAGAGTGGTGCGAAGAAACCCATGGATGGCAAATTGCTGGTTGGCGTGAGTTAATTTTCGTATCCAGCAAAGAGCATAAACGGATCTCATTACAGGAGATTGCAGTCTTTGTTGATGCCAAAACAGGCTTTTACCTGTGCAATGATGGCGTCTGGGATATAATAGACAACAAAAAATCCTGAAATTATTGTTCAGTCATTTCAGTGTAACCGCAGCGCCCACATGATTTACGATTGGCATGTATTGCCATGAAAACTCCAGGTCCACACAGTTTACAGAACTCAGCTTTGCGCTGGAGTTTACCGTCTTCGCCAATTGTATACTTATTCCACTTTGCAGCAGTGCTTGGTCCATCTCCCATTATTCATCGCCTCCTTGTTCAGTAGATTCACTATCTACTGGTGCATCGTCAGCGGCTTCAGTAGCCGCTTCTTCAGTAGCTGGCGCAGCGCCAGCCGCTCGAAGATTTTCATGACGTTGGTGAATGTATTTTGGCTCTACAGTCATGGATTCTGGGTCTCCATAGATATAGGCGAGTCCGGTCGTCAGTGGTTGGCCAAATCTAGTATTACAATCCTTGATAATAATATATTCAGGATTTGACTTCGGTTCCAAGGTTTTGACTAAATCCATAACTTCTCGGCGTGAAGGTGTAGCCTTCCCGCTGTGTCGCCAACTGAATTTAATTTCCACGCGATTCAATAATTTATTTTCCATTCTTTCAACAATTTCCATCTAATTCACCTCATCGTGTGTTAACTTTTAGGGCATATTTGCCCGGTCGGTCAACGTTTAATCGCTTAGCAATTTCAGAGCGTTCAGGATCCATGATGATGACATAGCCCTGCCAGTCGGTAGTAACTTGAGCACTTGGGCATCTATTACATTGTGGAATATCATTTTTCTTTTCTGGATCTGGTAGAATTACACTACATTCAGCGCAAGCAAAGGGATTCTTTGGCATACTTTTTCACCTCACTCATTATTATCTTCTTCAATCCAGACATGGCATCCGAGGCCTGGTTGCTTACTTGTCAAACCTATCTTCGACCTTCGTGGGTCACTTGTATCGGGGGATAAAGAGACAATTCTTGCCCTGATCGAGTCTCCGATTTGCAGTCTTCGCCCGGTTTGTTTGCCTTCAATCCAGCCCATACCAACATTAGCGTCGACTGTGTCGTCCATGATTTGAGACTTGTGAAGTAGTGCCTCCATCGGTCCAATTCTTACGAAAGCACCGAATTCATTGACTTCAGATACCACACCCTCAACTATTTCGTAATCATCCATACAGAGGAGGACTGCATCGAATCTAACTCGCTGATAAATTGCACCATCACCATGGATGATTCTGCCCCGTCCCAGAGGTTGGTGATTGGTGGTTACGAGAACAAACCGATTGTCGTCATCGAAACGACCCTCAAATGCGGTCATTGACAGCCTGTCGATGTGTTGATCTAGCGACTGTCCTTTCCGCATATATTCTGCTGGGATGCGTATAGTATCCTCTTTGGTGACAATTTTATACATTTCTTCACGTCCTTTAGCCGATTCAAGGATTCGCAGTGAAGAATAGCATGCTATTCTGTCCTTCACCGGTGTTACCTCGGGATAGAATCGACCGTAGTCATTGTTGCCACCAACGACCCCTATTTAATTGAAGCGGAAACGTCGCCGAACATATGATGATTGGCTGTTCGAGAAATGGATTAAATTTGATGCATTGAACATACTTCTTGCCATAAGTCATAACAACCCCTTTGAAATACACGATGGTATGACACCTGCGAATGCTTTGAACCCATGGCGGATAAAGCAGGCGTTATCGCTGGTAATTTTATTGCTACTTACCCCATTATGTTCATTAGTCATCAACCTAGAGGGCGAGAACCACTTAGACAATAACAACATATCACTTACATCACCAACGCCGTGGGATTCGCAACTACAGCCATGGGGGCAATATTCCGGAGTCCCAACTCACAACGGAACTATGCCTCCTCACGGACCGAGTGGTGGACCCGGTGATGGTAGTGTGGACAGTGTTACAGAATTTGGCATCATAGACTCGCCAACTATTAATTGGGTTGCGACCGATGATGTCGACGGTGCTGACGCATATGGTTCGGTAATAGCAGACTTCTCTGGTAGCATTACTACCACACCTGCCGCCATTGAGCGATGTGGATTTGGCGAATTATTCGGCGTAATAATCACTAGTGACTCAGGAACCAGTACACTTAGGATCATTACGGGAGACGAGGCTAAAACTGCTTGGGAGGTTGACCTTGGGCAAACAGAGGTGATCCGTTCGACACCGATGATAACCGACATAGATGGCGATGCAAAGCCCGAAATAATTCTTGTTTATGATACATCATCCTCGCTTGAAGTCGAAGTCTGGTCGCCTGAATTGTCATGCACTGAATCTGGGTGGGTAAAAACAGGCCATGAAAATGAAAAAATGTGGTCACTCAGTGACGCGGACTACTCGATAGGTATCAACAGCCCACATTTCCCAACATCGCAGAGTAATCATAAAGCCGTCACTCAGCCATTGTTAGCAGACTTAGACCTCGATGGCAATGCCGAATTAATCATCGCTGTTGTGGACAGGGATTCAGACAATCCCACTGTTGCAGCATTAACATTATCTCCCACAACCCCAAATGATTTTGATTGGGAAGTTGTTCTAGACCGTGGCACTCATCCCTCTGATCCATCTTGGGGGATGCTAGATGATGATACAACTGCAATCGTCCTTACCACAATCGATTCAAATTCTGGCAATATGTGGATTTGGCGAATTGATGGTGCTACTGGTTCCTTAGATTGGGAACGCGTTGCAGTTAGCGGAACAGATTCCGACTCAGATGCTCCAAGGTTGCGATTACCAGGTCCCATCGTGGTACAATTAGACAACGATGCAGCGCCTGAAATGATTCTAACTATACCAACCGATGCAAACGGCAGAACCGCTGGAAATGGTGCTAGATTCGTAGCAATGGAAATGACCTCCACTGATGAAATATTTGAGTTCCGTGCTCCTAATGGCTACGCTGATTCGCAACCATTGCCAATCGATACCACTGGTGATGGTATTCATGACCGGTTGTGTTGGGTAACATGGTATTCAGAATCTAGTGTTTCATTCAACCGCAAGGGCATGGCTGGCTGTCATGACATCTCTTCAGACCCACCGATTAAAGAGTGGTCTAAGGATATGCAGCGGGGCAGTGGTAATGACAACGATGAAATCGGCTTAGCACCACCAATATGGATGGACATAAATGGAGATACAGACCCGGAACTTATCGTCCCATTTGGTAAGCGGTTGTGGGCATTTGATGGCGAGGATGGAACCTCGTCAGAAGTCTCAGACGGTTGGTCCTCTCCATTGGGCATGCCAAATAGAGTTTGGTCTGCACCAGCTGTTGCAGATATGGATAATGATGGGACATTGGACATACTAATTGGTGACACGTTAATCTCACAAAACATCGCTGACTTTTCACCGTTATCCGACGGGAGAGGTATTAGTTTCAATCCAAGCGCACCTGACCCAGGAGATATGGTAACGGTAACAGGTCAGTTCAGCAATGTTGGCACCCTAGATAACCAAGACGACCTAGATGTGGTCATCAAACAAAATGGTAATGAAATAACGCGTCAGAGGTTCACCGATGTTGAACCGGTCGCTCCATCAGGCAACGGTGGTCCCTACACGTTCAGTATTGATATAACGGCTGAATTAGGAATTCATACATTCGAGTTAATACTAGATGTTAATGGTAACCTCACAGAAGCCAGAGAAGACAACAACATTGCTTCGGTAGAATTGATGGTTGTAGAGCCCTATGAGGCACAAGTTGACATACCCAGCGAAATACCTAGGATATCACCCGGCGGCACAGAGGTTGTGACAGTGTCCCTGCTCGCCACAGGCTCAAGGACTGAGGACTGGACACTGTCATGGGACGATTCAAACCTCCCTAGTGGTTGGTCAATAGTTCCTGACGGTGCGCAAAACAGCAACCCAAATTTGATTCCTGGGATAGCTCAGAATTTTGCTTTCAGTGCGACTGTTCCACAGTCTGCTTTGGGTGATGATAACTCATATGTTGTGCTAACGCTAACACTAGATAGTGATCCAACCATCAGTTTCGACACAACACTACCTATCGAAGTGCTACGTACTAGGGGTCTTTCAATAGTCGGACCCAGTGGACTGGACAACACCAACGGTTTCGGTCGACCTGGTCACACTGCAACCGCTTGGATGCTAGTAGAGAATCTAGGCAACGCCTTTGAAACTACAACCTCAATAGACTGGACCGCACCATCGTGGGGTGGAACTCCCACATTACATGATATTACTGGTAATGAGGTATTCTCGCTCAACCTTGCCCCGGGAGAGCAAAAGCAATTATTCGTCAACCTCAACACACCCAGCAGTATTCAGCATGGTTCTGTTACCTCAACAACCATGACAATGTGCATAGGTAGTGGGGATACAACCTTGTGCGAAGAAATGTTTGTCAACCTTACCGCTGCAGCAGTCGCAATTGAAATCACTCACCAGCGAACACTGCCAAATACAAGTCTGCAATGGTTCGTCAGTGGCTCAGTTCCCGACGATGGGGAGTTGTCTTGGAATACTGTCTCAGCAAGTATGGTTCACACTGGTTGGCTGTGGAGCGTTGATGGCGACTTATCGTTAAATGGTAGCAATGTTGAGGTAAATGGCAGTCCAGGAGATATTTTTACGGGTAATCTATACCTTGATCTGCCAGTAAATGCAATACCGCAACGACACTATTTTGATACTGATTCAGCATCTGACCCACATCACAGATTGTATTTCACCCTTCATGTATTGCAGGTATATCGAAGCGCATCAACGATAGTACAGCCTATCCAAGAGAGCTCCGGAGTCCCGATCTCCATGGTGGTCGAAACTACTAACCAAGTGCTATTACGATTGGAAAATCCCGGTAATGGCGAGGATGAATTCTTGTTGAGCACTGAGATAATTGAAGGTTTGAACATGTCTAGTCCACCTGTAGTCACAATTACTGAATATAACCCGCAGAGGGTTCTCGGGCCATTGGCCAGCACTATTGCAACAGTTGACATCATCCTATCAGAAGACACTCCAGCTCAACAGCCTTTCCTGTTGAGATTTACCTGGACCTCACTTGGTGGAGAGAATATTGCTTCTACAGTTGATTTACTTGTTGAGGCAGAACCGGACCATCGTTGGGATGTGACATTTGATGATGGTTTGGAATTTTATATTCTACCGAGTGAAACTGTTACCGTCAATTACACCGTAAAAAACACCGGAAACGCAGTTGATGATATCACTGTGAAACCAATATTTGTGATGGATTATTTTGGCGGTGATAGCAGTGTTTGGACCGCTGAAAACCATTCACGGATGGGAATTGATGTCAACCAAACTGTGAGTATGGATTTGTCGGTTAAGGCCCCTGATGAAGCATGGTGTGGGACCAACGTTGCGCTAATATTGGAATTATATTCTGACGATTTGTATGTCAGCAATGTCACACTTAGTATAACGGTTGCACAAAGTTCAGGTTGGCGGCTTAATTTATCAGAGACGAATCTACTAATCGATCCTCAAGGTCAAAATCTGACCCTAAATATTGAACACTTAGGCAACTTAGCACGGCAACCTTGGTTTAGTAAAGCTGGTGATGGTTGGAATATCACAGTTCCCCAAAATGGCGAAGAAGTACAGCCATATGGTGATTCAACAGTGACCATATTTGTCAATCCACCAGAGTATTCTGTTGCTGGTGAAGTCGGCGTGCTAAGACTTAGAGTGTCTGATGGCGATGGCTCTGGCCAAACCATTCAAGAGATACCAGTTAGAGTTGGTACATCACCAAATATCGAATTGTATTCCAAGGGTGATTGGTTAGTCAATTCTTCACATCCCAGTTTCCCTACTGCTTGGGTCGAGAATAATGGTAATGACTTAGCGATATTAACCATATCAATCAACGGATTACCCTCAGGTTGGACTGCTAGCTACCCAGACAGCATGGTTATCGCGCCAAATCAGGTTGCTGGATTACCAATTAGTTTGACGCCAGATGCAGGATGGGACACTAATCCTATCTCAATAACCATAGAAATATCACATCCAATTATTGGTCCACAAAACCTGATTATGAATATTGAATCATCAGATTTTGCCTTTACCTCGACACCAGTAATTACGGGCGTTGTTAGCGAGATAGCAAGGGTAACTGTAACAACTGACACCGTCACTTTACCAGATAATGTCATAAATTCCGAATCTGAGCTATTGGTAACCATTCCGTCCACAAAACAAAATATTACGATAACATCAATAGACGGAGAGCATGAGTATTATGTCCACTCTGCGGGCTATGATTTACCGCAGTATTCTGCCAATTGTAATTTTTTGTCATCGAATTTGAATGAACTAGGCATAAGGCCTCTTGATGGCAGCATTGGCAGTTGTAGTCTTAGTTCAGCTGTAGATGAGACATTTGCTGGCACAGTAGTTTTGGTAACCAGCAGAGGCAATAATGTTGCCCTTGAGGTAAATAAGTTCACAATATCCCAAGGCGCTGTCGAGACACTGGACATTAATACGACCGGTTGGTTACCATCCGCCGGAGACCTCACATTAACGCTAATGATTATCGATTCATACGGTCGTGAGATAACCAGTAAGAGCACAGAGGTAACAGCCCGGGCCAGTGGATGGAACATTGGCATTGCTGAATTTACTGCTAATTCTGACCTTCGTGTTGCAATCAGCAGATCCTCTTATGAAAGGCTAGCAGGAGTTACTTGTTCAATCAACTTTGACTCACCCGACAGTAGTTGGACTCAAACACTTATTGTTGATATACAGGGGGCCTTGTATGCTGAAACCTATGAGATTGAAGATCCAGGTGTATTCAATGATGATGATTTAATCAGGGCAGAGTTACGTTGTAATTCACCGTATGATATTGATGATAACCCTGAAGACGATACGGCTCAAGCATACTATGAGGGACCAAAATCAGAAATTTTAGAATCATCCCAGTTAGTTTATGGAATTATAACAATGATCATTGTTCTAGGTATCGCTTACTTGGTAGGTTTACTTTCATCTAGACCGTTAGATAAACTGCAGCCGGAAAAACAAGAGGCAAAAACCGAAGACATGGTTGAACTTACTGAGGGTATGAACGATGTTTTAGAACAAGAAATTGATGACTTTAGCATCGAGTTTGATGAAGATAACAGTGTTGAGATTATTGAAATCCCTGAAGAAGAAACGGTCGAAGAAGAGTCGGTCGTAACATCTGACCAATCAACTGCCTCAGGAAGGCTTGCCTCTTTACGTGATGAGATGGATATAGATGACAAACCTGCTGATCGGCGACCTCTTTCTGACAGAATGGCAGATTTCTTCAAAGACTGATTGCAAGGTATTAATTCAGTTGACATATTGCAGACATCATGGACCTTGACCAGGCGAGTGGTACCACCACAGCGTTCTATACATTACACTCATGTGATGGCGATATTGCCATGGCTGTGTCAGAAATCTTGCGGCTGGCGGATGAACACAAAAATGATGCGTGGCAATCGCTGCTAGAGTCAAGCCCCTCGCTGAAATCACGCCTGCAAGAGCAGGGGCTTACAGAACCATTCTCGATTGACAAAATCGCCTGGGATGATGCAATGCTGCTTTTCTTGTGTGCAATAAATATCGATGAAGAAGGAAAACCAATGGCAATTGGCGAGAGCCTCAAACGTGAAAGATTTGGTAGATTTCCCTATGGAGACGGTTCATTAGTCAATTATTTAATCGAATTTCTCAGACCAAACTCAAGGGTTAATGACCAAGGAAAATTGTTCGGAAGAATGATTGATTTGCTCAAGAAAATGTCATCCTTTAACCACATTGAGGACTACAATCTGGCGAGATATGACGGTGGTATGGGAGGCATGAATATCCTGGGATTTCTCAGTCTAGAAGAGGTAAGTGAAATGCGTAAATTACTGGCCGGAAGAAACTGGTCAGTTGCATCCGATGAACCGTTAGATGGTGGGGTGCGAGATGCTATCAAACACCTTCTTGCTATGATAAGAGCCGCAGAGCGCATCGATTCAGGTGTAATTCATCGGGCACATATGTGATTAGAACTGCTCAGAAGTAAGGCGTTCAAACATTGAGGCATATAGTTCAGCAGTCTGGTCGATTACACTTTGAGGTAATTCAGGAATCGGCGGATCCTCAGTGCCGGCATCGCGAGCTTTTTTCAGTTCAGCCTGATGTCCAGTTTCGATGTAGTGAGTGCGAACGAATTCTTTTGATAACTCAATACATTCACCATTCTCGTATGCCGCTGCATCCCACCAACGATCCTCATCAAGCGTTCCAAAGGTATCAACTAGAACGACCTTTCTATTTGGTCCCAAAGCAAATTCCTTCTTGCCGTCTACGTGAATCAAACCATTCTTGGCTGCCTCTCTCTCAATAAGGGCATCAACTTTGAGTACAACGTCAAAAATTGCATTCAGTTCTCCCTCTGTGATGTTAGAGATCTCTAGTGCCTCTTCGGTAGTAATATTGCGGTCAAACTTCTCAAATTTGGTTGTTACTTCTAGGAAAGGTTTGTTTAATTTAGTGCCATATTCACAGTCTGGAGCTACACCTAATTGTTCGGGGGTCAACTCGCCACGCTGGAACCTGCGCCATGCGGATCCTGATAGATAGTGGCGGCAAATAAATTCAAGCGGAACAAAAACCCACTCCATATCCCTGGGTATCGCTCCTGGTTCTTTTATTACCTCGACTTTTCTGACCAAACAACGGTCAGTTGAATTAACTTCAACAAGGTGAGTCCCGCATATACCTTCTTGCTCAATTAACTTGAACCAATGTGCGGTAGTTCGGTTTAGCGATTCACCTTTTCTGGGTATTAATGAGGGAATGATTTGATCAAACACCGAGATTTGATTTGTAAACCTAAATTCTAGAATGTCTGGGTCATCAGTAGACCACACTTGCTTAACTTTGCCCTGATATAGCATCTCGCCCATATCATGCTTTGGAGCAATTAGGCCTTTGAACATTTCACAATCAATTCAAATCAGACCTAAGGCATCTTCTATTCGATTCATCTCTGGTCCGGTTGTCTCGCTTCCCGCCAGAGCACCATTGTTAGAGGCACAGATACCAGCACCCACATATGGTGAACCAAAACAGGCTGTGCCAACCATCGGTGATACTTTCATCACTTGCTCAATTTGTATTACTTCCTCTGGAGTCACATCAGGGTGTAACAAGATACCCTGATCGTTGGTAACGCCGAGTGAACCTACAACATCTTGTCCCGCAATTGTTGTGGCGGTAACATCGACTTTCATGACTTCAGATATTATTTCCAAGCCTTCCTCAGGAATGCTCGGGCTAGCAACGACACCAGCCTCATTGGCGAGTATGAGATTTCCAGCAGTGTTAACTCCACCCTCCATTACGATGACGTCACCGTATGAGGTAAGGATGTCGAGGTCTGCCTCAGTTGCAATATCTGCGACTGCCATACCATGTGAGTTGCCTGATAATAACGCCCCAATTAAATTAGAACCGCCAATTGATAGTTCAATTGACTCTAGACCAAGAACTGAATCTATTTTTTCTTTAATTGGATTTGTCAACTCAGCCGGGTGAAAGACACATTGACCGACACAAGCGAGATGAATTCCAACCTGGTCACTCCCAAATATATCAGCGGTGTCTATCGTCATCTGAATCAACCTTGGTAAACGATTTAGTGATAAAAATACACTCATTTAGGGTAAATAAAAAAAGGCCGGTGCCAATTGACACCGGCCGGGTTTTGAGGATTCGAGTGAAAGAAGAGGGGCACAGTGACTTCCTTTCCCGTGGACTCTCGTACCACAGTATTGGGATAGACGCAGGAGGGCTTGACTTCTGGGTTCGGAATGAGACCAGGTAAACACCTCCGCTATGACCGTGCACCCATCTTCTTTCGAATCGGATATGGATGCGACATGGGTCGCAGCGAATTGGCATGAATTACTAGACGAAGAGCACTCGCGGTGCGGATACATACGAAAAAAAGATGCTCGAACATTAGTGCTGCTGGACTGAATACGTCGCCGAAGCTTCGTACTTACATCCGCAGTCTATCATCTCGTCTTTTACGAGCGTTCTGAGGTGTCTCGTCTATGGGGTGGCTTCGAGCTTAGATGC
>DUKK01000110.1 GCA_013329355.1 Candidatus Poseidoniaceae archaeon
GAGTTTCTTTTGGGCGTGGTGAAGTTTTACAATAACTAGACAATCAATGTCTTCAGGGTCATCTATCGCTTCGGGAAATGGTAGTCCGGCTTTTTCTAAAATCCAGTAATAATCCTGCTCCTCAGTTCTTTCTTCCATTCTTAGCATATTTCTGGAACCAAATAATGGAACATGGAAATTATTCTCTACATCATCAATAGTGGAATACGAAGTGAATGAGCGATTAGGTATGTATACGACATTTCGCTTGCGCATTTCCTTTTGCATTGAGTCATCCATGACATCATTGAAGGATGGCATAATAATGGCTTTATCGACCATACCTCGCTTGACTCTCCCCGAATTAGTTCTGTGGGTCTTGAAATAGTTAGCATAGGTTTTGTGTCTACCTTCTTTACAGTAAGCGACTGTAGGAAAACCTTCCTCAATCGCTCCGTCGCAGATATCTAACGCTGAGTGGGATGCAGTCATACCTATGCGCAGTTTCATCCGATCGTAATCCTCGACGATTTTTGCGATATCGTCCTTGTTTATCATAACTGAACCCCATGCTTGCTTTGACAAATGTAGTATTTGATTTTTGATGTTAATCGAACTTCTGTAGTTGCATCAATTCTTCTGTTGATAGGGTGTCGCCAGACATCAATTTTGTCATCAAATCTTGCACTTCCACTCTTGCTTCCGATTTTCCTTTGCCCGAGTCATTACCTTCCATTGCAGAAATCATGTCTTGTATGGAATGCAAGCATCGTAGTGACACAATGTATAGATGATGCGCCTTATCTGCCTCTTTCTTGGATTTGCGTAATTCTCTGTGACAGGATTCGGCTTTTTCTCTCTGCTTGTCAACCTCTTTATTCCACTGCAGCATCAATTCGTGGGCCTCCTGAGCGGCATTGGCGGCTTGTTGAACTTCTTCATGGGCTGCCTCTTGTTCTAACAGGGCGGCCTTGAGTTCGTCTCTAAGACCCTTCATATCCTCGTTACTGTCATCAGTTGAAGTCATTTGTTTTAGCTTTGAGCTAATCTCCTTCATACGCTTCATGACTTTTTTCTCATTTTTCCCTGTATGTCTACCTTGCTCAAATTCTCGTTCAAGGCGCTCAAGTTCCCGCCTTAACTGGTGAGATGTTACCGGTCTTTGTCCACGTTTACCACGATTATTATCTTGTTCAACAGGACCTCTAGATACTTCAATCCGCGATTTTACATCTTTGACTTTTTTATTAGCGTCTTGTCGGAGCACTTTCTTATCACGGACAATTTCATTCATCTGTTCGCGAATATCACGCTGCTCACGAACTTGGACAATTAGTTCTTTGACCTCGGCATTGAGTTCATTTCTAGCAGTAGAGTGAGTCTTTGACTTCTTGTTCCATTCGTCTCTTGTCTCGCGGAATTTTGTTGCTTTTTCATTTACCATATTCTTTTTTTGTCCAAGAACTTGATTTATTTCACTCATTGCAATACTCACCTTGAGTGTAAAGTTCCCACCTTACACTGTTATGGCGAACTATATCCCCCATTTAATGCTTGATATGGATACTAAACAACCAAATTTTGGTCTCTATCGTTGCTTTGATTGCAGATAACTGTCCAAACGAGACACTGCACTATCTATTTCCTGTCTAACCAGGCCAAGGTTAGAATTAGAATCGCAGCCTACAATCAATGTGTTGCCGCCAGTTAGACGGTTAACTATTAGAATTAACGTCTCTGTAATAATTGAGGTCTGTTGGAATTCATTTGATATGTAGTGAATTTCAGCCAACTTAGCCAACATATTTTTTGTTTTCTTGTCATCCGGCTGTGCCGCAATTATGAAACCATTGTCGTCAAGCATTGCAGCATTCTTGACATTAACCATTTTTGCTAAATCAGATACTACGAACTCTTCCATAAATCGTCATCGAAACTGGGTGTATAACTTTAGCCGCACTCAAAGCTCACCAATCATCAATAATCCATCCTCATTCGAATAATAACCATTGATTGTTTTATCGATTTTCAATCCGTGTCTGGAATAAAAATTTTGCGCTTTTACATTTGACTTTCTAACCTCTAATTGTATCATATGCTTCCCATCTGATTTTGCCTTGCTCTTCAATTCGGTCAACACCTCTGTTCCGTAATTTTGGTTTTGTGCCTGTACGTCAAGCACTAATGATACAATGCGAATACGATCGTCGAATATTGGTTTAGACCACAAAACCCCCATTAATGAATCAGGTTGTGGATACAATTTTGTGTCAACGAGTAATTTATTACCATGCCATTCTGGTATGCCAAGCATCCTAAATGTTGTGTCACTGTATATTTCGCCAGTCTCAATTTTGAATAATTCTGTGACCTTTGCCTGCCAATTTTCCGGCAAATTCTCTGGTTTGGGTCCTAAAATCCATTCAAATTCAGTAATAAAATCCCTCCGTCAAGTATTCTTTGAGGATTTCCCCCGCTTCCCTCGATGTGGTTGGAGTACTGGTTTGGTTTTCTTCGCTTTCTTATTGGTTGGCTTGGGTTGGTTAGCTTTGCTATTAACTCCGGTTAAGCCTCCGTTTTTCAACAACACATCAAGGTCCTGTAGCGAAAATGAGTCACCTGAAGCGACTTTATTTTTCACAGCAGCAATATTTCCGTGCTTTTTTGCTGACTTAGGTCGCGGCTTTTTGTATTGTTTACTTCTTTTGTTACCGCTTTGCTTGTTTCTCAACCATGCCTCTAATCTGCCAATTTCCCGACGGAGTTGACGTCGTTCTTTCTTCAGTGGATTTAATTCAACAAGCAGGCGTTTGGCTAAGTCATCAAAATCTGTATGCTGACCCAATTTATTGACACTTATGATCTCTCTTCGAATATTTTTGATGTGGTCAATAGACTTCTCTTGCTGATTCACTAGGCGTAAAAATTCACGATGATAGTTTCTAGTTGCTTTGGCGTGGGCGTGCATGCTTTGTAATTCAAAAAACCAGGAAAATAACGCTTTTTCTTTCTCGAACGATAATTCAATGCCAGTATCAGAAGTATCAGTGAGGTTTGTGTACACCTTACGCAACTCTTCCTCGATAAAGTGGACTGGAATGTAGTTGTTATTCGTTGAATCTCGTTTGCTTTGTAATTCGTTAATTTTGTTTCTTCGTGGCCTGAGCTCGGTCGACAGGGTGGTTTGCTCCTTGGCTAATTCAGCGTTTTTTCTCAACGCTTTTGACATTCTAATCGCTTCATTTCGTTCACTTTCGCGCGCAGAAATTCGCTTTTCTAGTAGCCCGAGATTGGTATAGAACTGTTCAAGTTCTAGTTTAATTTCAGCGTCTTGTTTGTTTCTTAAATCTTCAAACAAATCTAGTTGTGGGGCGTTATTGACAAGATTTGGATATTTTGGTTCGCAGATAAGTTCCCAGTCACTACACTTATTGATCAATGAAAAGGCGCGTAGAACCTCATCTCTAATTTCATAAACACCTTCGGCGTCTAATACTATGCTCAAATCGTGGAACTGGTCAAATGGGTCTTCCACTGGTAAAGAGTGCTTACCTAGCCTAATGTTTTCCCCGCCTTTGAGTATCTCGTCGGCGTGTGGCTTCTTGTGTTGCCAACCTTTTTTGTTACGTGATATCAGCTTTCCTTCTCTGACTGATACAACTGATTTATTCCACGGCCAATGCTTGGTAAGTTTGGTGAAGAACATAATTAGTAATTCTGCAACGGTTCTTTGGTCTGCCTTGAGAGGTGCCACCGAGTTTGCGTTGTCCATCGATACATCGTATTTTTTCCCTTGGATGGTGACCATGTCACTTCCATCTTGCTTGGATAGATTAGGTAGTATTGGTACTTCCATAGATTGTAAGGAATTTATCGCTATAAGTGTCCAGGCGTAAGACGAGAATGTACCAGAAGCTGGATCACATATGCCGCGATTTCGAGCCCAATACTTCACTGCGAGAATGAATGGTTTTACCCTCTGGTCGACCTCACAATAACGCTTTTGCAACTCCGTATTATAGATTGATAAATTATTATTCACTGATATATCAACAGGTATTAGAGATTGGGTATCAGTGAATTTAACTATTGGCACTTTTGCACTTGAGATTAGTTTGACATCTTTCATCCCATCCTCATTTAGCATCCGAGCGATTTTTTTCAACACTTTTTTTGGTGGTTCTCCATTAAATTCCAAACAGAGATCAATATCTCCATTTGCCAGACTGAGTCCTGACTCAAAGGATCCGAATGAAGTTAGTTTAGCACTTTTGAACTTATTTGTGAGTATCTTTCTTAGGTGTTTGACAATGCCATTTCTTCGCTGTATCAGTGGCTTAGTAATTCTCTGACTAGCGATAAAGTTTTCAAGTTGAGAATCTAGATTTTGGGTATAATTTTTGTTGGTTTTGGACCCTTCAAAGACATATTCGCCGTTCACAACCATTGACACAAATGGATAATTGCCCATTCTTTTAGTCGTTTTTAGATTCTCCTCAAAACTAGTCAGCATTTCAACGCCCCCGTTTTGGTTTATTGTGCTTGTTGTTTCTTAGAATTTGTCTACTTGACAGGCCTCCGGCTGCAACTCGCTTGGCATCTATTAACAAGTCATCAAGATTTGTTGATAACTTCTGTTGCCAGTATTGTATAGATGTATCCGAGTCTTTTAGATTGCTCGACATTTTAGTGAATTTAGATTCAAGTTTTCGGCGATTTACCTCATTATCGTTCCATTGGTTCTTTGCTAATTCAAAGTCGTTAGTCAGTTCTGCTAGAGCATTATTAGCTTTTACTGAGGATTTGTAATGAACTAGTCCCTCAATGTCCCCCCCTTGTTGTTGATAGGTTTGTATTATTGTCGACAGTTGCTCAGCAAATTCTTGGCTAGTGGTTTTGTTAGTAAGTAATTGTTGAATAATATCAACATCAGGTGAAGTTGTATCAATGCTTGGATGGTCAGAAGGTAGTTTTCCTGTCAATTCCTTGACGATTGTCAGCCTTTCTTTCAGTAAGTTGTTTACTTTAGGTTCTAAATCATCTTTTTTGGATCTAGATTGACGAGCAAGTTTCTCTGCCATGTGTTTTTGCTCAGCGATGGCTTCAATGGTATCCGG
>DUKK01000125.1 GCA_013329355.1 Candidatus Poseidoniaceae archaeon
TCAAGTTCGGCGACATCACGAATTCTCTTGCCAGAAAACTCATCACGAAACATCCACTTTAGCAGCATAAATGCTGGGACTACGGTCATTAATATTCCCGGAGCCATTTCGATAATGAAATCATTGAAATTAACTCCATCTGCGGCTAATTCAGCGTATTTTCCGCCCTCTGCACGCTCAATTGCATCTGGAGATAAACCAGACCCTATCATTATGTTTGGTGGATCTCCAATCATCGTTGCAGCACCGCCAATGTTCGAAAATAAGACCTCGGCAATAAGCAGCGGGACAGGTTGTAAGTCAAGCACCTTAGCAAGTTGAATGGTGACCGGGGTCAACAGCAGGATTGTTGTAACGTTATCGAGGAATGCGGAAAGAACTGCAGTGACAATACACAGAATCACTACTAGTGACCATATTGAACCTTCACTTTTTTTGTATGCTTCAACAGCAAACCATTCGAATACCCCTGTATGGGATATTACCCCGACCATTACCATCATACCGAGCAGAAGTCCTATTGTTTCCCAATCAATCATGGTGGTTACCGCTTTGAGGCTAAGAGCCGGTTCGTTGGTGAAATAATTGAGCGCAATAACTGCGATTAAACCGCCTAAGGCAGCAGCCAAGGTTCGGTGCACTGTTTCAAAAATAATCAATATATAAACACCGATTAAAATCGCTAAACCAACACCGATAGCAGTATTCTCCATGCCATCTTTGACTGACAGTTCTATGTGGACATCGGTACCACCTGAACCAGCGGCAGTAGTATGTCCGATTACTGATAAACACCCAACTATCAAAAGTAGTGTAAATGCGATTCTCTTAGAGCGGCTCCTCTTGTCGACTAAATTAAACATAACTCATCCCTCAAACCTGCCCACCTACATCGAATCTTTGAGCATTGTGTATGAAAATGCTAACCTTTCCATAATACGCCAACATTTCCTCTAACTGAGACTATTGTGGAGTTTGTTGATTTAGCGATGTGGTTCCAAACCTCAGCAATATCGCTTTTGTCAAATAATCCCCGATTTATTTTTATTTTTACTATATCCTTGCTGGCTAATTGCTCACTAATCTCGGTCATTAGATTATCACTTAGCCCGGACTTGCCAATTCTGATTGTTGGCTTTAGTTCTCTCGACAATGCCATCCGTTTGATGTGTTTTGGTAACTTTGTCATCCTATCAGCCCCTGTGGTGCTTTGGGCCGCCACCTAATCGTCTTACATCTTGGCACACATGACAGGTTTTGATTATCTGTCCGTGTTTAATCCTGGTGCTTGAGTTCTTTGAGTTATACAGGATCTGGCATTTTTTACAAATCATGACTCCAATATATTTTGGCATTTCAAGTCGGTGTTTACGGTTAAGCGCAAGGAGTTTTTGCGTTGCAGACTGGCGCAATATCGGTGTGTTATGAATATCAACAATAATGCTAATCAATGACTGTTGAACATCCAAAGATTTATTTTTGCGGTTTGATTTAAAACCCCCAATAGATCGTTTTTTGGCCATTATACCACCACTCACTTAAGCGCTAACAAAATGTCTTGGGTAATATTGTCGATTTCTCGATCTCCGTCAATCCGATGAAATATACCTCGGTTCTCATACCAATCCGCCAGAGGTGAAGTTTGTTGGTGATAAGCGTTCAATCTTTGTTTTACCGTAGTTTCGTTATCATCTGCTCGGCGCTTAAGTTCACCACTACCACACTCATCACAGATTCCTTTGGTGC
This sequence comes from Candidatus Poseidoniaceae archaeon, assembly GCA_013329355.1. Classification (GTDB taxonomy): domain Archaea; phylum Thermoplasmatota; class Poseidoniia; order Poseidoniales; family Poseidoniaceae; genus MGIIa-L1; species MGIIa-L1 sp9354u. The sequence continues at coordinate 1,747 of DUKK01000125.1, forward strand.
TGGTTGGATTGAATTTATCGTGAAAAACTGCACCACAACTGGAACAAGAATACCGACCGCAAATGCGCTCGACGATTTTACTATCCGGGACCTCAATAGCGATTACGTGAGTAACTTCAGTAATGTTTGCTAATGCTTCTGCTTGCGGTACTGTCCGTGGAAATCCATCAAACATCAGCCCATTTGCTGCATCTGGCTCCTTGACTCTCTCTTTGATTAAATCAATAATAATCGAATCCGGCACAAGCTGACCTGCATCCATAAATTGTTTAGCAGCAATGCCCGTTGGAGTGCCTTTCTTTACTGCCGCCCTAAGCATATCCCCTGTTGATACCTGAGGTAATCCGGTTGACTGAGTTATCCTAGTTGCTTGGGTACCTTTACCGGCACCCGGTGGTCCGAACAAAACTATGCTGGTCATAGTCGCCCTAAATCATCATCCAATTTCAATGTAGCACTTACGACCTGTTCTTTTCTAGCCACATGTGTCCGTAAGCGTTCCATTGTTCCATTGTCCATCCTGTAGGCAAGCCAGTCGGTGGCAGGGGTGGTCCATTGTGAGCATTACTAATCGGAGGTGCCGTTACTTGCATACTTGGCTTGGGCATTACCGGCGGCATGCCGGGAGGAATCTGAGACTTAGGTGGCATACCGATTGGAGGGAGTCCAGCGGGTGGCATTCCTGGTGGAGGGAGGTTTATTGTTGCCGGCGGAGTAAATTGATCAGCCATGGATTTTGCAAGTGCTGCTGCAATTTCTTCCTTAGAAACCTCACCGCTGGTCATTTCATCCTGAGATACACCTATGTCAAGCGCCTTCTCTCTTCGACTACCGGCGTCTGGTAGATTGCCATAAGTATCAGCGATGACTTGGTGGACAACATCATCTTCGACCGAACCAGAGTTTCTGACCCGTCGAGAAATTATTGCGCCACAAACAATAATTGCGCTAATTATCAAGACAGATACATACCATGGAACTATGTTGAATAGGCCCTGGTTGCCCTCAGCCGGTGATGATGAGGCTTGCAAGGTGAAGTCTGTTATCACTTCACCTTGG
>DUKK01000043.1:0-20630 GCA_013329355.1 Candidatus Poseidoniaceae archaeon
TGTCGGGTTTCACCACTACTGGGGCAACGGTAATTTCCCACAACATGAGTCCAAATTGTATCCCAGATACTACCATTGATTGTATTAATGCCCAACCACGAGGCATTCTCTTGTGGCGCTCGATTACTCAATGGCTTGGTGGCATGGGGATAATTATGCTAGGAATGATGTTGCTATCGCGTGTCATGGGCGGAGGTATGGCTCTTGCTCGTGCGGAACTTACCGGTCCATCGCTCTCAAGACTAAGGCCAAAATTAAAAGAAACGGCTTTTGCATTGTGGATCATTTATATCTGCTTAACAATAGTAGAAATGTTCCTACTTCATTTCGTTGGTCAGATGTCAGTATTTGATGCAATCAACCACGGATTTACTACAATGGCTACGGGTGGATTTTCCACTAGAGACGCTAGTATCGGATACTATGATTCGATAAAAGTAGAGATAATAGTTATCGCGTTTATGTTCATTGGCGGTATTAACTTCACTCTAATTTGGTTCCTTATCGGCAGAGAGTTCATCAAGGCCTATGCCGATGAAGAATTTAGGACTTATTTGGTATACATTTTTACTGCTGTTTCGTTTATCATGGTAGCACTAATCTCAACAAATGTTTCCCTTGGAGACTCATTTAGACAAAGTCTGTTCCACGCAATATCAATAGGAACGTCTACTGGTTACACCACTCAAGATTACATGACTTGGCCGGTATTAACCCAATTTGTCTTAATGATTTTAATGATCGTTGGCGCATGTGCTGGGTCTACCAGTGGTGGATTAAAATTGATGAGAATCATATTGGCATTCAAGGTTGCCATGCGAGAACTTGTGAGAATTGCCCAACCTAGGAAAATTAAACAAATTAGAATGAATGGGGAAGTTGTTGAAGCACAACAGATTGACAAAATCGTTGGTATGTTATTCGTTTGGATTGGACTATTTGGTATTTCTAGCATACTGTTAGCAATTCTAATGCTCGATGAATCGTTTCAGAGCATCATCGGCATTACAGCATCATCGCTAGGCAATACAGGCCCAGCATTGGGGGCATATGGTCCTAGTAGTACTTGGTCTCCATTGAACTCTGGTGTGCTGATATTCGCCTCAATCCTGATGTGGTTTGGCAGATTAGAATTACTTACCGTGATTATTCTTCTTCATCCCAGAACGTGGCAAGATGAAAACAAGGAACATAGCGATAGAAGAGCGCTAGCACTATTCAAGCGAATGATTCCAGGCAGAAAGTCCTAAATCAGAATAATGTTCTCTGACCCTCGTTTGACTGTGATTCTTCTTGCATAACAGAGTTGGCGTTGGAATCTTCTTCAACTTGTATTTTTGGGAGTTTACTTTTCTCAGATTCTACTAAGTTAAACCTCGATACCAATTCCTTGGTGGATTTACGAGTTTTGGGAAGCCCGCACAAGGCCGCATGCTCACTTCCAGTCAGACCTAGGTCAATAGATATCGTGAAATCATCAATCCTACCAACTTCGGAGATTTCAGAATGTAATGCAATTAACAGAGGGAGCAATTCTTCCCTTACTGAGGATCTACTTGCTCCGGTTATCTCGCTCAAGCGGTTGATTATAGTGGTTCGACCCTGAGTTGAACTACGTCGTAGAAAGTTAGGATAGCTAGGATATAGTTTTCCAGGCAATTCTTGCTGATTGACTACCGATGCTGCCAACCCAGATATCTGCGAGCTCCAATACCAAGAACGATGAGCAGTATTTTCATACATTGCCATGAGCATTTTGGAGGCTCGGCAGAGGGCGGAATTACCCCTGTTTATAGCTTGCTTGTCTGTGAAAATAGAAGGGTTGTTCCAGTGAATCCAATTGAGTAATTCGGTAGGTGATTTATCTATTGATATGCCTAACTTTATTGCGTCCAAAGCAGTGTTTGATTTGTATAGTTTGGCCAAGCCTGGAAAAACCTCAACTGATACATCTCGTTCAGCGGTTTCTACATACTCGGTTACTACGGTTGCATCAATAGAACTCTCCGTTGACGAACATATAACCTGCAAATCCCTAACAAGTGCTCGAAGGTCACCAGGATTATTGTTGACTATCGCTTCAATTGCTGCGGTGTCATAATCAACTCCTTCAGCATTCAGCACTCGTCTTGCAATATTACGTAGTGCATCCTTGCTTGCCCTTTCGAAGTTTATCGTAACAAGAAGGCGTTGAAATCGTTCTCTTGTCGAGCGCCAGTTAGATGACTTGCCCCACAGACCCATTACCTCATTGCAAGCCAGTATAACCGGCTGCTTGGTCTCAGCGAGTAGTTTAAGCAATTCAGCCTTCCCACCAGTATCGCCTTTTAATTGCCCATTTTCCGAGGAGTCAAGATTGACCTTTATCGCATCATTAATGCGCGCTTCACTCACCGCGCGTAATCCACCTGAAAGATGATCCACCTCATCGATTAGAATTAACGTTTTTTTGTTATTCTTTTCCGGATTAAAGAATAATGACCGATGTGTCGCACCCTTAGTTGCGGCTTTTCTTATCGAGGCCGCATTTCTCGCGTCTGAGGCATTCAATTCAATAACATTCCAACCCATGTCTTGAGCAATCGCACGCGCTATTGTGGTTTTACCGACCCCTGGTGGGCCTACTAACAAAATTGCTTTGTTTTTTGGTATGCCGCTTTTCCAATCATCCAACCACTTGCGGATTTTTTGACGCTGGGTCTCATTTCCTTCCAGATGGCTCTCAGAGGTTGGACGATGCCTCTCGGTCCAGTCTGACACAGCAGCCATAAATACACGCTGTGACGAGGGTTATTCAATTTTAATACATGATTCATTTGTTGACCATGAATATCAAAGGTCTGCTATGCTCACTCGCTTTTGCTTACCCGTATCTCTGTCCCTAATTGTGACCGTATTATCCTCCACTGATTGATGGTCTACTGTCACACAGATAGGTATGCCAATTTCATCAGCCCTAGCGTATCTTCGCCCAATTGAGCCGCTAGAATCATAGGTAGATACTATGCCAGACTTACTGTTTAGTTGGTCATTTACCATACGCGCAATTTGCCCCATGCCGTCTTTTTCAAACAGTGGGAATACTGCGTAATCAACTGGTACAATGTTTGAGCTCAACCTCATCAAAGTATAGATTTCGTCTTGCTTAGTAGTTTCTTGGTAGGCATGGTCCAAAATATGCCAAATAATTCTATCAATCCCAAATGCCGGTTCAACAACATGTGGTATAAACCATTCACCAGTAACCGTTTCTGTTCTTTGCAGTCGTTTCACATGCTCCTTTTCGACAGTAATTGGTGTCCCATCAATATCCAATATGAGAGGGAAATCAACCGTTTTTGGTAATTTTTCGACTGCGGTCTTTACCTTATTTGCTAATGACCTGAATATAGGTCCCGCAACTGCACCATCGATAGTCCAGCCGTCAACTACCACCTGTTTTGGTTCTGTAAAATCACGCCTCGCTCTAAGTGATTTACCGGTAAACTGCTCATGGGCTTCCAAATCATAACAACCGCGATGGGCTATTCCAACACACTCTACCCACCCATAGGACCCAAGTATTTCCGCATCCCAGCAATCCGTTGCGTAATGGGCCATTTCGGTGGTTTCATGTTGACGAAATCTTATTCTTGATTCATCAATACCAACCTTGGCTAAGAAATCATGTGTCATTGCTATGAAGTATCCCACTGTACCATGACGAATAATTCCTGCATCAACTGCTGCGGAAATTGACTGCTTGATTTCGCCCTCGGCCTCACTTATCAAATTGAATTCATAATCTGACCACCTAGTGAAATCATGCTCTAAAGGCATCTCTGGGTCTATGAAATACTCTAACTCAGCCATGTTAAACTCACGAAGTCTTATCATGCCTTGCCGTGGAGATATTTCGTTTCTGTAGCCTTTGCCGACTTGAATAGCCCCAAATGGTAGCTTTTCTCTAAAATGTCGATATAAACTTGGGAACGATGTGAACATACCTTGTGCTGTCTCGGGACGGAGAAATGCTGCGCGCCCTGAGTTCCCTGCTCCAATTGTTGTATTGAACATCAGGTTTTGGGCGATCACTGGTCCCCATTGATTAGCACCACAACTTGGGCACTCGGGTTGAACCATCTTTAGCAGGTTATCAAGTTCTATTTTTGACAAAGAATCGGGATTTGTATGGTCGTTCTCTAACAATGTATCAGCCCTACTTACATCATCGCAAACGAGGCATGCCGTCATAAAATCAGAGAATTCGCCAACGTGTCCGCTAGCCTCCAAAACCTCGTAAGGTGTAATGGTCGGACAGGAAATTTCGGCTACATTTCCTAATGATATCCAGTGGTCTAACCAGATTTGATTTACTCTGTTACGTAGTCGGCCGCCATTTGGTCCAAAATCATAAAGTCCTTTGGAGCCACCATGAATTTCGAAGGCTGGTAAAATGAATCCTCGTCGTTTTAGCATGCCGGACATACGTTCGAGTCTTGACCCCGATTCCTCAGCCATTGCCCTTACCATGTGAGTCGTGTAGTTTATCACCTTTGAAACTGACCGTTGATAATAGTGAAATCTAGCGAATACGCATGGTTAAGAATATCCCCCGGTAGGCTGTATCATGACAAGACGATTCGATTATGATGTGATTATAATCGGTGGCGGACCGGCTGGTAGTACTGTCGCAAGATATGCAGCCGAAGCAGACATCTCCGTACTCGTTGTTGATGCACGAGCCTCAATTGGCTCTCCACTGCAATGTGGTGAACTAGTACCGACAAATGATGAGATGAGGCGGTTATGTCCTGACGTTCCTGACATGGATGACCTATTTCAAACGCCTGAGCACGCAATATCTAGGACATGCGACACCATGAATATCATCACTCCATCGGGTAAATCACTTTCTTACAATTTTGAAGGATTGATACTCAATCGTGTGGCTCATGATGAGGCACTAGTAACAATGGCAAAAGATTGCGGTGCGGAGTATTTGACCAAGGCATTTGTTGAAGATGTTGATGAGAATTCGATTAGACTCCGGGATGGAACAACGTACACTGCGAAAGTGATAGTTGGTGCTGGTGGGCACAAAGATCCGATACGAAGGAAATTTTGGGCAGAAAAATCGACTAACATTCCTGTTAAATTTGAACTCAAGGACGGAAACTACGGTGACGCCGTAGAGTTACACTTTGGTTCTATGGCTCCGGGTGGATATGCGTGGATGTTCCCGAAATCCTCAGGGGCAAACATCGGACTTGGAATTCAGAAAAACTTCGCTAAAGGCAAACCACTAAACATATACTCCAAGGCATTCATTGACAAGTATCCTGGTGAGACTACTTTCAAGGGAGCTGGTTCATTACCAATGTCGGGAACAATAAAACAATTTGTCAAAGGCAATTTGATGTTGGTAGGAGATTCTGCCGGCATGGTATTACCCTCAAACGGTGCTGGAATAACTATCGCAATGGTTGGCGGTCGCATCGCTGGGCAAACCATTGCCCGCCATATTAAACACGGCGAACCGTTATCAAATTATGAGAAAGTGTGGCGCCAACAAATGGGCAAAGTTATGAAAAATTCCAAGCGCTCGTTCAAGATAGGTAGCATCATGTTCAAAATGCCAGACCGTTTACTGGACTTATTCTTTAACAGATTGACCAAAGGTATAGTTTGGCGTGCTGTTACTTGTCGCAGGATGTTTTGGATATTCTAACCCAACTTCTGGCTTAAAGTTTAAATCAATAGAATGCTGTACTATCCAGCGAAGTTTTGAAGTAGTTGTTTCGTTCACTGCGGAGCATCGGGATAGGTAAATAAAATGGTGAAGATAGAGTATCTTGATAATCCACAGGATACTGACAGCCTTCTTGCCATGTTGTCACCTCCAGTGCGCAACTGGTTCAAAGATAAGTTTCCAGATTTCACTAGGCCACAAAAACTCGCAATTCCAGCGATAATGGACAGAAAACATCTGTTACTTTGTTCTCCAACTGGCTCGGGAAAAACCCTAACCGCCTTTTTGACGATAATTGATAAACTAGTACGGATGGCATTAGAAGGCAAACTAAAGAAGAAAGTCCACTGTGTATACATCTCACCGATCAAGGCTCTAGCAAACGATATTCAGAGAAACCTAATCGGGCCGCTGACAGAAATATCAGAACGATATCTACCCGACAGAGCTCAAGAAATAAAAGTTGGACTAAGAACGGGAGATACTCCACAATCAGAACGGCAGAGGATGCTCAAGCACCCACCTCATATCCTAATCACCACCCCTGAAAGTCTTGCTATTGCAATAACCTCCCCAAAATTCCAGCCAATCGTCAGTGAGCTAGAATATATGATTGTGGATGAATTGCATTCATTAGTACCAACTAAGCGAGGAGTTCACCTCGGTTTGACGCTTTCTTATCTTGATACGCTATTGCAAACTCCGGTTCAGAGAATTGGTATTTCCGCAACCATGGAGCCACTTGAGAAAGTCGCTGAATACCTGGTTTCGAGTGATGATCGTGAAAGTCGTGGTGAAGAGAGTCAAGTTTGCATCGCAAAAGTATCAGGGTCAAGGGAATTAGACATGGATATTATCATTCCTGATAATCGATTTAGTGACTTGTCAGTGATGAAAGTGCTGGAAAAAAATATTGAGGTAATCGCTGATTTAATTGCGGCACATAACACAACATTGGTATTCGCTAATACAAGGAAGATGACAGAAACCCTAGTCCAAAGATTACGACCTCATTTGGGCGATTTAGTCGCAGGACATCATGGTTCTATGGATAAGAAGATACGCTTAGACGTCGAAAAACGGCTGAAGCACGGTCATCTAAGGGCGGTAGTAACATCCTCATCATTAGAAATGGGGATTGATATTGGTTCAGTAGATTTAGTTATTCAAGTAGGCAGTCCTGGAGATATTGCGACTGCTCTGCAGAGGATTGGACGTGCAGGCCACCATGTTGGCGGTATACCTCGAGCACGATTTTTACCCACTAGTGTAGATGATTTAATTGAACTAGCGGCATTACAATCGGCTATACAGAAAGGTGAAATGGACATTCTACATTTCCCAGAAAACTGTTTAGATGTAGTGGCTCAGTTCATGATTGGTCTAGTGATAATAAATCAGATAGATATCGATGAAGCATACGAAGTAATTGTTAACGCTTGGTCTTATCGAAATTTTGAGTATGATGATTTTATTGAAGTATTAGATATGCTGGAAGAAGAACGGCGTGTATGGGTTGATTGGGAGGAGAATATCTATGGCAAGCGTGGTTATTCTAGAATGATATATTACACTAATATCGGCACTATTGCACCGGATAATTCGTATTTGGTGTTTAACGCAGAAGGTTCAATTTTGGGACAACTAAGTGGCTCGTTTGTATCAAATTTGCGCAGCGGCGATGTGATTTTGCTTGGTGGCTCAACATATCGAGTGACTAATATTCAAGGAACTAGAGTCAACGTTACGGCCGTGACTGGTTATCGTCCAACCGTGCCATCTTGGTCTGGAGAGGCCCGGTCTAGGTCCAGAGAATTATCAAGTGCGCTATTAGAACTAATTGGCCATTGTATTGTAGCGCTACGTAAAGAGATGGACCCAAGGATGATATTGTGTGATGCCTATGGATTGTCAAACATTGTGGCTAACTCCATCGCTCGACATTTAGAAGAACACTCTATTGATTCATTTCAGGTGCCAGATCCTGACAGGATTCTAGTTGAACAGATTATTAGTGGCGGTCACCCAACATACATGATTACCACCTGCCGTGGAAGAGGTTTTAACACCGCACTCGGCTACTTTCTAGCAGGATTGGCTGAAGCAAACGGAATTAGTGTGATTGAGATGTCATTTGATGAGAATGGCTTGTTAATTAGGACCTCGCAAGAAATTGAGCCAAGAGATATGTATGACTCGTTCAAGAGTCACAACCACGTCGAGGTAATTGAGCGATATATCATCAATACGCAAATATTCGCAAAGCGATTCAAGGAAGTTGCTGGCCGATCACTAATCATACCCAAACGAATAGGTGCTGATGAGATAAGCCCACAGGTGTTCCAACAACGAGCCGATGCATTACTCAATAAGCACCGAACAATCGAAGATAGTTTATTGATGCGGGAAGCAAAAAACGAAATTATGTTTTCTGATATTGACTTGAACAGTCTAAATGAATTCTTGGATTTATGTGTTCAAGGGAAAGCCAGAATTGTCCATCAAAAGATGACCATTCCCTCAAGGCTGGGAATGTCGTTGTTCATGTCGGCATTTGAAGATTTAATGTCGATGAAAACTAGGGCATTTTTAGTCAAAGACATCGACCCAACAATCCTACAAAGGTTGCTCGGGACCCGGAGTTTAGCAACCGAGCTGTCTGAGCAAGAACTAAATGATTACTATTTGAACAAAGCACCTATTCCGGAAAGTGCTGCAGGGTTGTTACAATTAATGTCGCATGGCGGAGGTCTCGAGAAGTCCTTCAATAATCCACTATACCGAGAGAAATTGCAGGGAATTGCTCCAGAAGTCATGCGTAACTGGGTCGAAGAACTCTGCGACAGCGGAGAAATTGTCAAAATTCGCAACACTGGTTCTGTCGAATTAGATGAGAAGTGGTTCACTCCTTACATGGCTGAAATTCATGGAACTCTAGGCTGCCTAGCAACTAATGGTGGTAAGGATGTAAAGGACCTCAGAGAATTACATACCGAAGGAATGGAGTATGAAATTGCTACAGATTACGATGGATTGAAACCAACACAATGGAAGAGCATGAAAATTAGTGATCCACACGTTGCGATGCGTGTCAAGATTATCGAAATGCTCGGTAGTGAGGGCCCTAAAATGGCTGACCAAATAGAAAGTAGGTTACCCTTCTCTAAGCAATTAGTGGACCGACTTTTACACGAGTTGGAATCCAGAAATGTCATCTCTGTCGGCTTCTACAAGCAGACAGATGATGCAGAATACATTTTGAAAATTGATGAGCACCGGCTTACTGGTGGTCAAGAAGAAGTCGTTGAATATCGCTGGGTACAAAACATGGTCTTTGACAAATCCTTCGCCAAATACGAAGATGGTTTTTCTGCGTTTGACTCTCATGTAATATTCCAAAAACAACAAGAGTTACTATATCGAGTGGATGAATTTAGATTCAAAGATTGGAAGGATTTACAAATGGATTCTGATGTAATAATGGGTCGGTTATTGCATAATCGAATTGGCTATACAACAAAAAAGAATATTCCAATGCTGTTAGGTCTGAAGCCGGACCCATGGATTGGACCAATGGAAGAACAGTTATTGGAAAAAATCCCACCAGGAATCAATGTAACACGTCAAGAAATAATGCAAGATTTCCCCAAGGGTGATGAATTCAAGTCCTTACAACGAGATCTTAAGAGAGCGTTAGATAATCTAGAACGACAGATGCTTGTTGTGAAACAATTCGAAGATGTCGTCGGCAGAAGAAGAAAATTATCGTTATTTCATCGAGTCCATGGCGTCTACCAGCCAACCAGTTTCGAAGACTCATTAGTTGATGTTGTGAAACGACTGGGTCCAATAAAGTCTCATACGCTTAGGTTCTTCGTGACAAAATCTTACGAAGATTTGACCATCGCTTTGATGAATTTAGAGAAGGCGGGTAAAATCGCCAAAGTTGTCTCCTTGGTACCGGAACCTGAAGCATTTTACTGCATGCCGGAGGAAGTTGACCTCCTCAAACGACCTAGTAGAGAAGATGGTAAACTGAGAATACTAACTCAATCTGATCCGTATGTTTCGAGATTTATTTGGGAAGTTAGGAGCATACTAGACCGGGGTTGGTATTTGCCCGTTTTCAAAGGTGTGGACCCTATTGGCAAGGTATTGATGTTCAAAGTAAACGATTATCTAGAGGTGAAAGACTTACACATACCAAATGCCTATATTGAGGAATTTTGTGAAGCATTCTCTGTACTGTTGGATAATCACTCTGACCAACTAGTCGATGTTGCAGTGTTAACGAACTTTAACAGCGAACCGGTATCACAACTGGACCAAGAAACCCGGCGTTACTTAGAAAACATCGGTTTCAAACTGACTGGGGAACGAATGATTAGGGGTGGAATTGTCGACCCCCAACCTCGAGAAATCGCCGAACGAGCCTTATTTCACCGCCACTTCCTTCACCAAAACACAAGGTTAGAGAATGAAGTAATTGCTATGCGTAAGATTCCGGAAGTGAGAGACGACTTTGCCCTGCGCGGGCGATGCGAAATCTATCGTGCTGACTTGAAGAGTATGGCAAGTGCTAACCGTTTACACCAAGGGGTGAATCTTCGAGGCCACCAGGTATGGGCGACATACGAGCATTTCCAAGATTTACTCGTGATTAGAGGCATCCCAGCAGACGAAGACCTTCTCGACATTGTAGACTTCTTTGCTAGCAATTCTGACCCAAATATATTCAAAGAACGTCATGCATTATCGCAATCCGAGTTTCGTAAATTAATTCAGCCACTGATAAGAACCGGGCACATAGTTCAAGATTTTAGAGGCGGATTTAGGACAGTGATATCTAATAAGTCTGTTGACCCCACAGAACTTCGCAAGGAATACCTACGAAACATGGTCAAGGAGTATCCAATAATTACGCTGAAGCAGTTTATGAGATTGGCAGGAACCCCATTTAAACCAGAAGAAATTAAATCTGTATTGAACTCTTTTGAACAGGATGGTACGCTAATCAAAGGTTTCCTCATTGAAGATTTACATGAGGTCTGCTGGGGTCGCAAAGAACTGCTTGATGAAGCAAAAGACATCAGACCAATCAGAGACTTCGTTCTCCCTCCAAGTGACCCAATATCGCCTTACTTTGCTGACGTGCTCAAAGAGAGATTTGGTTTTGGTTCGGCTTATCTGGTATTCAAAAACGCTGAACCTGTTGCGGCTTTCAAAGCTAACACCAGAAACAAAATCATTGAGGTCAAAGATTACGAAGGGTCAGAAAAGGGGTGGAGGATTGTCAAAGAATTTGCTTGGGAGCACCAAATGCCGTTAGAAACCGAACTAAGAATCGGTGGCAAAAAGATGACTAGGTAGCAAAATCATCATACCACTACTTTTTAATGGTGCCAATGCAAGCAGATAATGTTAACATGAGTGTTCACAGTAAGTCCCTTTCCTTATTTGCGATTTTTTTGCTGTCTATCACTGCACCACTACTAACCACAAATTCCCAAGCACAAATGGTATCTGATATCGAGGTCTTGCACACTGCAGTTAACCCAAATAACAACAAAACATATCACCTTTTGAGCCCGGGATCCTGGACAGAATCGGCAGTTGTAGCCCGAGCGCTGGACGGATTTCTTACAACAATTGATGATGTGGAAGAAAATCAATGGGTATTCAACACATTTGGTTCATTTGACAACCAGTCGAGGCATTTGTGGATTGGACTTTCAGACATAGATGATGAAGATGACTACCGTTGGCATGATGGCACGCCATTTCACTACAGAAACTGGGGTGTAGACCAACCATCTGACAGCGACACGGAGAATTTCGTACACATTGCAGGAACCAATATGGGCAACATAATGCCTGGAACATGGAATGATTTGACAGACGATCCACAATACTTTCCGGTTTATGGCGTGGTAGAGGTTGGTGATGCCGTAGACTACGCGCTGCGCTTTGACGGTCAAGACGACCACGTAATCATCGAAGATGAAATACCCGAATTAACCAATAGTATCTCGATTACTGCATTGATTAATACACCTGACTCTACAGGTATACAATTTATCACTATGCTTGGTGATTACGGTTGGGGATTATATATCAACGACGGAGAGTTAGCATATTCCAGTCAGTATTCTATTTCGCAGCATCCAAACTCTAACAGGACCATATTAGAGGATGTCTGGACCGAGGTAACTGTTGAGATTCAAGAAAATATTGGCGGCCAATTCTACATAGACGGGATTCCTGCGGGGGAAATATCTGCTGAAGATGCGTTAATCCCACAAGGTGATTTCGGTTCTAACGACTGTTACCAATCAGGCGAAGATTGTGATGAACTATTTTTTGGCAAGATGGGAGCTGGATGTGACTGCAATTTTTATTACGGGATGATTGACTATATTGTGATTAGTAACATCGAGCATACACTAACTTGGGAATTCCTCGAAGGAGAAGGTTCGTTCACCGATGATTCAACGGAAGAATTCGGCGGCGAAATCGATGGCGCTTCTTGGGTCATGCCAGATGGCACCCTCGTTGCTCAAGCTATCGAGTTGTTTTCTGATGAGGAAGTTTACGAAATAAGCGGACAAGAGGGAGACCAGTTACTGTTCTTCATGGAAGTTGAAGAATACACACGAAATTTATACCTTGATGTATACTTTGCTTACGATGATTGGGATGACTGGGGTGAGTATAATTTCGATGCTTACTTTGCCCATGATTACATTCCAAACCCATGGGAATATGATGACATTAGAGAAGATAATTACGATTACATGTGGGTTGACTACTCTTGGCCGGATGAAGGTATTATGTGGATGGTAATCGTACCCCAAACCGATATTGACGACCTCACAATCTACGCTTATGCAGAAATTGCTGATCCTCCACCCTCGCTTGATGAAATGACAGAATTGGTGAACGAAATTCCAGTTACCAGCCAAAAAATAAATCCGTCACGAGGGGCACCAGACGAAGACCGAGTGTTGCACTACTACGTTAATGCTGCAGAAAATCTCTCATCGTTAACAATAGAGACCTACGGCGGGACTGGCAATGTCGACCTAGCGATATCATCAGTGACTGTTCCGGACCCATTCAACTCATTCTTTGGATGGGAAGAACCATGGTTTGAGGATTTTGATGATGTTGGAGTAATCGGTGGCTTTGTTGATGTTGACGCGAAATCTGATTGGTCAACTGGACCAGGAAATGAGCATCAGGTAGCGCTGTATGACTTGTCACCAGGAATTTACTATGTTACGGCATATACCTATGGCAAAGCCAACGACTTCACAATTGTTGCTTCAATGGCTTTTGAACCTGACAATATCGAGCCGGAGGATGCTATTGAATTAATGCCGGGAATTCCGTACGGACCTATCAGCGGATATGATGGCCTTAGCCAATACTTCAAAGTAAACGTGCCTGAAACCGTTGAACGACTAGAAATTGACCTCAGCGACGGCTTTGGCGAGGCATCAATATTTGTGAAGTTAGCAGATTCACCCACGACAACTGATTACACGCATCGTAGTAACAGCCCCGGTGCAGGTGACAAAATTGGATTTAATGATCCCACTCCAGGCACCTATTACATTTTGGTCAACACTGAAATGGTGTTTGGTGATGTCATAATTACTGCATCATTTACCGACCGATACGTCTGGCAATATGACGGTACACCAATTCAATTATTCAATGCTGAGGAAGTTTCAGGTATCGATGCACCTGCAGGCGAGTCCATGAGTTTCTTTGCCGAACTTACCTCTCCAGGAGAGTTTCTGACCATACAAACCTTCGGCGGAAGCGGCGATTTGACGATTACTGCCACCGGAAATGAATTGGTGTTTGACTTTGAAGACCTCTTTGATATGTTGGAAGAAGATGATTATATGAAAGGTGAAGGCCGTCAATCAACCAGCAGTGACTTTGATTCAGAACCAGTAACCGAGGTGTCATATGGTGAAGGAACAGAGCAAATGATTACCGTTGACTTCCCAGCAAATGGCAGATTTGATATCACATTGACTGCTATTGATGACATAAGTGATGTAACCATAGTTGCGGTGTGGAGTTACGCTGAATTCATTGATCCAGTGCCAGAACCTGCTGAAATTGTTGATCCTGTTATTGAAGAAAATTGTCGAGAAATTGCGGAGTCCGAGATGGCAGACAATGACCGTGACGGCAACGGTGTGCTCAGTGCCGATGAGTTAAGGTCGGTAATGATAAACGAAGCAAGACTTGACTTCGCTATCACCGATTCAAATGTTGACGGGGAAATAGAATTCGCTGAATTACTCCAAGTAACTTGCTCATGTTCAAATGAACTCACCTCAACATTTGAACAATTATCACCATATGACAAGGAAATTAGCATTGAGAAACTATCATCACAAGTGTATGAAAACAAGTATAATTTCTTTGAGATTGATAGCAACTCCAACCGCCAAATATCACGGTCTGAAATCGACATTTTGATATTGCTCTGTGAAACAACGTTCGATGCTTTTGATGGCGATGGTGATGGTGTTCCTGACATTGATGATGCTTTCCCCGAAGACCCTGACGAAACCAAAGATACAGACGGTGATGGTGTTGGTGATAACGCAGATTTAGCCCCCTCTGTGGCAAATGATCTTATCTATTCCGCTGGAGCAATATTGGCAATCGGTTTACTAGCAATGTTGGTCCTAGTTGCTCGCGGTTCGAGACGTAGCGAAGTTGTTGAAGACTGGGATTCTGATAAACAGTATAACATAGCGGAGCAAATGCTTGGAATGCAGGAATCCGCAGTTCCCAACCCAGCTACTTCGGTAGCCACCAACGAAGCGTATGATTCAGTAAACAACTACCCTACTGATTTTGCAAATGATATTCCATTCAATGATGATAGTAAACTATTCGAGCAGTTGATTTCTCAACCACAATCACCCCCGGAACAATTACTTGGTATGATTGATGTCAATGGATTAGAAACAATAGAGTATCCTGTTGGCAGTGGTATTACTTGGCAACGGTCGGACCCAAATCAACCCTGGTCTAGAAAATAATCAAGACTGCTTTTTTGGTTGCATTATGCCTAGTGGCTTGAGCAAGCGAACAATGTGACGATGTAATTCAGGTAGTATTTCAAACATTATTAGGGCCATGAAGAACATCGCAAAGAGTGAGACAAAACGTGCAGCATAATTATGACCAAACTCAAAAACACTCATCCCAAAAAAAGACCAAGTTGTGTAGGTTTGGTGCATCCATATCAGTCCGACATTACGGAATACGTTCAAGATATGAATTACTGGTATGGTGAATAAAATCGCTCTAATTCTGCGCCTCCAGTCCAAGTCTAAAACTGCAATAGCACCGATAAATATCACCATTGACTGTAATGCCGTACACGCCAAAATAAAATTAATACCAATGAAACTACCGTCAGCCATGACAAGTTCTGTCTGGAATGGAAATTCTCCTATGGTTTCCGCACTAAACCAACGATTGCCATCCCATTCCTCCCAACTTATTTTGCCCGATGAGGTTTCGACCCAAGTCTCGCCAAGTTGAATATCACCAGTTCCGGATAGTCGATAAAACAAGGCAACCTGTGAGGCAACAAACCAGATTGCAATTACATTTAGCCAAGGAACATGAGCAATTAACAGGTAAGGTCCGCCTGCATAAGCCATAGCACCGCGTGACCAATCAAGGGCTTTCCTAGCTTTCGTATCTGCAACATTTGATTCCCAGCGAGCCAAACCAATAGTGATTGGTAAAGCAGAAATGCTCATAACCGTAAGAAGTAGATCGCCCTTGGCTTGGTAATCCCAAGCACCAACAAAAAAATACGCACCCACAAGTATCCAGCCGGCTTGTGCTATCCTAACTGAAGAGGATTGCCGTAAATGCCATGATACCGCTAAAGAAACCAAACCAATAGCACCAATTAGCGGCACTGTGGATTCCGGCTCCATAATTCTTCCAAGCCTCCGCTAAACTTCAAAACTTGCATGAAATGCAAAGTAACATGAATGGTTGGCTACAGCATCAATCATGAACGGTGCAGTTGTTGAATCGCTGCCTACTAGATTCCCCATAGGTGTAGCACCCAATGGTGGCATTGCTTACTTGGACCGAGACGGTGTTATCAATATCGGGAGCGCTAATTACATCAATACCCCTGAAGAAGTCACATTGCTGGATGGTGCAGCAGATTCCATTGGCCTTTTGAAGCGAGCCGGCTTTCTGGTATGTATCGTGACCAATCAGTCCGCCATAAGTAGAGGTTTATGGGACGCAAGGCAATTGAATCTGATTCACAATCGTCTCCAAGAAATGATTCTCGATATCAATCCTGATGCCACAATTGACATGATTATAACCTGTCCACACCGTCAAATAGACCGCTGTAATTGTCGAAAACCAATGCCAGGCATGCTCTATCTTGGACAACAGGCGCTAAGAGACAATATAACACTCGAAACCGGTCTTAACACCAACATACCAATAGCCGATGAAGTTTGTCGAGTTAATTGGTGGAAGGCAAAACCCTTACCGATGAATGACTTAGATTTCATTGTGGGTGACAGGAAGAGCGATCTCGGTGCCGGCTGGGCCAGAGGAATAAGACTGTTCAAGGTCGACCCAGATATCGGGTTAGTTCAGGTTATCAATAGAGTTCTGAACCCGTTAGATAAAGGCGATGATTTCCAGCCTGTAAGGTGATTAAATGGGGTGGTTAGGTCTTGATGACACCGATCATTTATCCGGTGGTTGTACGACATATGCCCTGTTTGAAATGATGCAACAGGTTCCTAATCAATACCATGTTCAATCACCCAGATTAGTCCGGCTTTACCCATTTGCCAGTCGCAGAACCAGAGGTAATGCCGCAGTGGCTGTAGAAATTGTTGGAACGGATTATACTGAATTATTGACCTTTTTAGAAGGATGGTGGAATGAGAAATTGTTACCATTGAAAGGTCAAATATCGAAGTCTGACAAATCCGACAGACCTCAATATCCCTCTGACCCCGGGATGGTGTGGTTTGAACAACCGCCGTCTTCGGACTTCTACTGGGACTGTGTTACCCGGGAAGTGGCGATATCAGAGGTCCCAGCAGCAAACAAATCATGGGGCGGCAATGGAGTCATCGGTGCAACGGCAGCAGTAGCATGGCCGGCGATGAAATATACTTACGAAGCAATTGCGTGGCGAACCGAGGATTCCGTAGCAATGTGTAGGCCAAGGGAGGTTGACTTAACGCGTCTCGCAGAGGTGGATGGTCATCCTGAGACATTCATGTCTAGAGACTTGCGAACAAATTCAATTTTGATCTCACCGAGGGGGAACTGCCCTGTTTTGTTCGGTTTAAGAGCCAAAACCTACGAATCTGCCAAAACTAACAGCCACTACCTTGCAGAGTCAAAACTTACCGAAGCAGTTGCAGGAATATTGGTTTTCAAGACCAACCAGGCAACAGATGATCATCTACCAGCGGACTCCCAGGCTGTTGTTCAGAGCGTTACTATCAAACGTCGTGGCACGGTAAAAATACAGTGTCAGTGTAACACTATATTGATGGCGTTTGCTGAATCTGGCGACGTAAAACTGCTCGCACAATGGCTCAAGTTGGACGACCACATAATGTATAATGGCTTGAAAAATTCTGACGGTACAATTCACCTGGAAAAAATATTGGTCATCAAAACTGCTGCTGACAGACAGCGACCGAGATGTCAGGAATGTAATGTTACACTGAAATCAATGGGTAAAAATCAGCCTTTGCGGTGCCCAAAATGTCGAAAACAATTTCCCGCATCATGGGAATTTATTCAACGAGAACCCCCTTACAGTGGGTGGGTTCAGCCACCGAAGGACTCGATGCGACACCTGGCTAAGCCGATAACATGGCCATAATTTCGCAAAACCATTTATGGATAATTTACAAATGGGTCTGTGTGTTCGGATATTTGTGGTCGATGAATCAACAACTAGAACAATTGCTTATGCAATCTTTGGAATTTCATTTGCTGTTATGATATACTTCATCGCTAAACAGGCGGCGCAGAATAGAAAATCCTTTGTTGATGATAAAGCCCCAAAAATAGCCGGTGCTGATACTTTGACTGGTGGTGCTAAAAATCCCCAACAATTTGATGAGCCGGATGATGATGCCTTAGATGAGATGGCTAAGCTCCTTGATGAGGACGATGATTAAGGCCTAATCTCCAAACCAGAATCTACAATTTTGATACCAATTGAACAATCACCAAATGTTAAAACTCTGGTGTGGTTGTTGACACTACGTGAAAATGTCCAGAGCTCAAATCCCGCTTTGCTAAAATATGCTTCCGCACGAGGAAAAATAGCTCCATGTCGTGTTCCACTCGCATCAATAGAACCCTTACTTATCAAAACTAAACGTATTTTCTCAGATATTGACTCTGCTAGTTTTGTCACCAATTCCAATTGTTTTTTGGGAATTTTACCGCTTGCCTCACACCAATCATCAAGCACTATCAATTCAACAGATGGTAGGGTAGATGCAGCAGTAATTATTGCTTTTATTGCTTTGTCCAAAGAACCGGCAATCAACATCGCATGGAATCTTGATGAATCTACAAGAGAAAGATGACTGAATAACTGCGGAAACCTATCAGGGTTCGGCATCGACAAACCGACCCACAAAACACGCCCACCATTGCTGATTGTATCAGCTGCCATGTGTAAACCAACAGTTGTCCCACCTACGCTGCCTTCAACGGCCAGATGTATTCGCTTCGATTCTGAATCTACACGCCACCTCATGGAATTAACACAACGTCGAAAGTGAATGACTGTTGCGGTCATTCATAGTAAGATTATTTGACCAGCATCACTTACCATATCCATGGCAGAGCCCAAGGAGACCCAATCGAACATAGTGGAGTTTACCGTTAAGAAAGGTGAGAGGATACCTCGAAAGAAACTGGGCGAGTATGAGGAAGCCGACAATTTGTTTCACGCAATCAGACGAGACGGCTTTTGGACCACTGCAATGGACGACAAAAATCAATTTGGTCCGGTGTCAATGATGATTTTGCTGCTTATTGTGGCGACTATAACCGGACTTGGACTTAAATTATTCAGCATATACGTTTGATTTTGATTCGACTGGCGCCATCGCAATACGAATGAATAGTACGGCTAAAATCGTCGAAACTAAGAAAAATATCCCAACATAATTGGAAATATTATACCACATCATACCCAAACCAACAAGAGAGAGGTAGGCAATTAATTGGCACACTGCTGAGGCTCTATCTAAACGGTTGACCATCTCAACACTAAGTTTGCCGTTATTCTCTAACATGTATGTGTAAATTAAGAAGTATATGCCCTGAAACGGCAGAGTGGCAGCTATTATCGAAAGAGCGATTTCCCTAATTTGCTTTGGATCTGTTTCCTGTTCAATACCTTGAAACAGCATTACTGCGGTATTTGTCCCCAACAGTGCAGCCATTATAGTCCAACGTTTATCTTGAGAAGAAGTTCGACTCTCTACATTTACAGATTTATCAGACATACCCCACAATAAGCAAATTATGGTTTGAAATTTGCGATACTAGAATACAAAAACATATCATTTTTTGACGGCAATAACCCTAGCGGTTATCAAAAAAAATGAATCGAAATGTTATAGGAGGTTGTCGAAGACCCTGTATCATGTCCTTTTGCCCACTAGACTACAGGTATGGTGACGAAGACTTCAAACACATCTGGTCTGAACTTGGTAGACACGAAAGACAATTGGAAGTTGAAAGAGCACTTATCTGGGCCCACATGCAACTTGGCAAGGTATCTCAGCAGGATTATGATGCTGTTGCTGCAATTGCTAACCCTAATGCGGTAACCAAAGAACGGGTATCAGAAATTGAGGCCGAAACAAGGCACGACATAATGGCGCTCACAAAAGCAATGGCAGAGGCTGCTGGTGACGCTGGATGGTGCATTCATCTTGGAGCAACATCAAACGATATTGTTGATACTGCGGTTGCTCTCCAACTAAGAGATAGTGTAGTGTTGCTGAGGAAACAGTTGTGTGCACTGATAGCGGAGTGTGCTAATGTGGCCGAACGTGAGCGAAATACCGTTATGCTCGGAAGAACACATGGTCAAGCAGCCGTTCCAATTACCTTTGGACTAAAGGCCGCAGTTTGGTTAGATGAATTACGACGTCAACTTGTTCGCCTAGACGAGGCAACACCACGAATAGCGGTTGGAAAATTCCTTGGCGCCGTTGGAACCGGTGCAGCACAAGGCGAAAATGCTAGAGAATTACAGCGTTTAATTATGACACACCTTGGTCTTGGTGTACCTTTAGCGACTACCCAAGTTGTGGGCAGAGACCGTTACATAGAATATGTTTCTTGGTTAGCAAATGTTGCAGCATCATGTGAAAAAATACTGCAGGAAATTCGTAACTTACAGCGGTCTGAAATTCAAGAGGCTGGCGAGGGTTTCGACATAAAAAAACAAGTTGGCTCGTCTACCATGGCCCACAAGAAGAATCCAATTAAATCTGAAAATGCGTCTGGTCTTGCTAGAATTGTTCGGTCGATGATAATCCCTACTTATGAAAATGCCCTGCTATGGCATGAACGAGACTTAGCAAACTCAAGTAGTGAAAGGTTCACATTATCACACGGTTCGGCTTTGTGTGAAGATGTTATCAAAAAAACACGTCAAGTCTTGTCGAATATGTGGGTGGACGCAGACAGGTGTCTGGAAAATATCAAGTCACAACGAGGTTTAGTTATGGCTGAGAAAGTAATGATTGAATTGGTAGAGCACGGTATACCTAGAGATGAGGCTCACGAAATATTACGTTCTGCATCATTT
>DUKK01000043.1:20928-23513 GCA_013329355.1 Candidatus Poseidoniaceae archaeon
ATATTACGTTCTGCATCATTTGAAGCTGTTGATAAGAAAATCGAGTTGATTGATGTGTGTAGTCGAACCCCTGAAATTGCAGCCGCCTTTTCTGCCGATGAATTGGAAGCCATGTTTGATCCGATGAATCACATTGGCGTTTCTGGTGAGATTGTCGATGAAGCAGTTGAATTGGCTAGACTAGCCATCAAGTGACAAACTGACTGAGTCGATTATCAATTCACCACGCCTACCATCCCACTTTACCTGCCCGTCAATCTGTATATGTCCGTTAAAGTGAGGTCCTGATATAACAATAGTTTCGTATTCACCACCTTCACCATCCACATTAAAGCGGAATTGATCTGATAAATCTATTAACTGACTGAGGGATTCATTGTCTAGTATTTTACCAATCCAAGTATGGTCTAATCCTTCACACGCAACACTCGTAATCATAACGCCAAAACCGTTGCTAACCAGGTCTGTGAGGTGATTTTGTGGGGATTGATGCCAAAGAGGGTTGTAGCTGATTATTCCCAATCTATGACACATGCGTTCAATTTTGCTTTTCTGGTAATCAGACCGTAATGCACCAGTGACTAATGCATCAATACCCAGTGATTTAATTCCGACTTCTAAATCATCAATTTCAGTATCCTCACTGCCATCGGTTTCCAGACAAATCCATTCAACTCCCGCCAGCCTAGCCTGATGTTCGACAATCCCAGTCCCTGGCACTTGGAACATCATTGAGTCACCACTTGTAACGCACATAGTTACTAGAAACTCTACATCCCAACCTTGACAGATAGCCCACCACCATGCACTGGCAGAATCTTTTCCGCCAGATGAAAGAATTGCTACCCGCACAAACAAGCCTAGAAACCAACTCCTCAAGAATATGATTATCTGTTCGCAGGGATTATAATGGTCGCAAAGTTTGGACAATTCTGCCGAAGATAATTTGTGGGTGTCACCATATACTCATAAAGGGCCGACAGCAGGATTAGTCAGGTGAGATAATGCAACCAAGCGGAAGAGGTTATGACCATGGAATTACAACATTCAGCCCAGACGGACGTCTGTTTCAAGTTGAATATGCTAGAGAATCCGTGAAACGTGGAACAACAACTGCCGGCTTGAAATTCAAGGATGGAGTAGTATTAGTTTGCGATAAGCGAATCATCAGTCGTTTAATTATTCCAGAATCTATCGAGAAAATGTTCAAAATTGACAATCATGTTGGCGTTGCCACATCCGGTTTAATGGCAGACGCAAGACAATTGGTTGCTCGCTCTAGAGTCGAGGCCCAGATTAACCGCATCACTTATGGTGCAACAGTACCTGTTGATGTGTTAGTGAAGAAAATTTGTGATTTCAAGCAATCATTTACCCAATATGGAGGCTCCAGACCCTTCGGAACCGCCTTGTTAATCGGTGGCGTCGACGCAAATGGCATCCACCTGTATGAGACAGACCCAAGCGGTGCCTACCAATCCTATCACGCCGGCGCAATAGGCAGCGGCAGGAACACTGTCATAGAATACTTCGAGAAAAATTGGAAAGAAAACCTCACTTTGAACGCAGCAATGAAACTAGGTCTAGAAGCCTTGAGAAACGCCAACGATGCAGAACTAAACCGCGATGCGGTAGAAGTCGCAGTCATCGATTCAAATGGTTACAGATTCTTGGATAGAGAAGATGTTAATAAGCAAATTGATCGTCTAAAGCCACTTGAAGACTAACCGTCAAAACCAATAAATGCCCATCACAAGGGCCATTAGAGGGAGAACATGGTAAGCCTTGATGATGCAGTCCTTGCCCGAATGGAAAAAGGTGGCAAACGCTACGAAATACTCGTAGACCCAGACTTAGTTGAGTCCTTCAAAAACGACCCTAATTCAGTAAAGATTGATGATTTTTTGGCCATGGACGAAGTATTCCACGACGCTAGGGGTGGTGAAAGGCCAACTGAGGAAGCAATTGACAACACCTTTGGAACTCAGGACATAATACAAATCGCAACGATAATATTTGAAAAAGGTAGTATTCAATTAACAACTAACCAACGGAAAGCTATGGTTGAACGTATGCGGCAAAAGATTGTCCATCATATACACAGTCAAGCGGTTGACCCCAAAACTAAGAGCCCTCATCCAGTAACTAGAATTGAACTAGCTCTAGAAGAGTCTCGCTATTCAGTAGACCCGTTCAAAAATTTAGATGCCCAAATCAAAGACGCTATTGATAAATTAAAACCATTAATTCCGTTGTCTTTTGAAACCTTAAGGCTGGCGTTCAAGGTTCCGGGATCAGGCTACGGTGGTGCAATGAGAATTCTACGACCTTTCCAAATCAAAGACGGTTGGCTGGAGGACGGTTCATGGGCGTCCGTAGTTGAGATTCCTGCGGGTATGAAAGGTGAAATAATTGGTCAGATAATGAAAGTTTCATCCCAAACAGAAGTCAAAGAAATGTGATTATCAAGCACTTTATTGAAGGGTTGAGTTTATCATGGGTCGGCTTGTCGCCGGGTCGGAGAGAAAGAAATGTCCCAAGGTCGAAGCGGCGCCGAGCAGCGCCTAGTGACCCCGGGAATGGCC
>DUKK01000043.1:23805-24114 GCA_013329355.1 Candidatus Poseidoniaceae archaeon
CGCCTAGTGACCCCGGGAATGGCCATCGGGTCATTATCCGGGATGCGCGTTGGAAGCGGCGCAGTAACCCACAACGGCGAAATTATCGCAACCAAACTCGGTTGGGTTAGAGAATTCAACGGCACAATATCAGTCGATCCAATATCTAGCCCTTACCTACCACGGTCAGGTGATTTAGTTATTGGTACAGTAGCCGAGGTAAGAAACAACCTTTGGTTTATGAATATCAATGGCTCATTCCAAGGCTTACTACCAATGTCGTTAGCTCCGTGGAAAGTGGAATTCGGTCAAGCAAGACAACACATGAAT
>DUKK01000043.1:24439-24627 GCA_013329355.1 Candidatus Poseidoniaceae archaeon
TCGGTGATTCAGCCCTAGCCAGAGTTCAAGAAGTCGATGAATGTCATAATGTAGTGCTTACCATGAAAGGCGTTGGTCTGCGAAGATTATCCCAAGGTGCAGTAGTCGAGGTTCCTGTCAACCATTTAGATCGAATTAGAGGAGCCAATAATGCTAATCTAGATAGGATGAAAGACGTAAGTGACTGC
>DUKK01000109.1 GCA_013329355.1 Candidatus Poseidoniaceae archaeon
AATCTGGGCAATGGGTAAAAAGGCGGACTCTTTGGTAGGGGTGATACGATGGCTCGGAGCAATTCTAAATCGTCAAATTCGGCGCTTGAATTACCCGATCCGTATGGTCACGGATTCGAACGGATTGAAGACCCGTTAGAAAAAACAAGGGTACAATGGACTCACCTCGAGGGTCGAAGAAAACTGTTCGGCAGTTTTGCCCGCAATTGGGCGTTAATCTATTGGCGCTCAGTGGTCGGTCTAGTCTTAGCATTTATTGGCATGTTGGGAATATTTTTCCCCGAGCAAATCGCCGATAAGAACTGGTTGGTCATTCTACTACCAATACCTGTACTAATTGCTGTTATACCAAACATCATTGCCGTAGAATCGGCGTGGCATGCCATGCAGGCAAAACTGTCACTAAGGGAGCAGGGGGGACTGTCCGATGGTGTGCGCCATACACTTCGTGTTCAGCCTGGTATAGACCGGATTGTCGATGGATTGAGGGACCATCGCCGGACCAATTTAATCAGCACAGTCTTGATTGGTATTTCATTTTCCATGGTCTTGTTAGCAACGGCGACGAAATCAGGTACAGTGGCATGGAACCTGGCACTACTAGTAGCCGTCATGACCGGTTTTATCTACACCTTTCACGCGCAATATACAAATCTCGGGGTGAAGCAATTAGGTGATAGATTTCCAAACCTAGTCCTTCACGCCCCAACCCATCATCAAACCCAACTCGGTAGCATACTTGGCGACTTATTATCTGCTCACCTTGACCCGGATTTGGAATTAGAGTGGAATAACTGGAAGACTAAATTCAATCAATCATTGATGCCAGGTTATGACAAAAAGCAGGCACTAGAACGCCTATTGTATGTGTTATATCTGCATAATTTAGGAGAAGTGACTGACGCGGATGTGCGTAACGAATTTTCATCGTTTATGATAAAGGGTAAACTTGAGGCTCTTTTGTATGAACAAGATAGTGATTTTAATTGGCGCACTTTGCAGCGATTAATATCCCACGCCAAGGCTTGGCAGCCAAGTGCGTTTAACTTGCTTGACCGATTACAAATTGACTTACTCAGTGGTAAACCAGAGATTTCTCGAGCCAAGTGGCGGATGGATGTTGCACTTGATGAAGTGTGCGTTGGTGGAGCGACCAATCTTTTCATCGTTCTCAATAACCAGACCTTCGACAAGCGCAATGTTACAGTCGAGGTATTGGTCCCCAATGGGGAGCCGGAATCCCGCACGCATCGCTTCGAACTTGCTGCCTGTCCACCGCCTCGCAATCCACTTCAGCTCTCTTCAAAAAATGATGAGGACTGTCTCGACTGGCTCCCAAGATATCTGCAAAAAGGCGTTGTTTTGTGGATGAATATCGCTTGGAATAGAAGCTTTTACGGGAAGACAAATATTCAGGTTGTGTTAAGAGATCAAGAAAATATTGTTCTCGAGTCCAAAGTTTTGATAACGGAGGTCACTAGAAAAGCATCTAACGCATTGAGAAAGCGCATGTTGCGACTTGACAGTGCGCGCAAAATCGGCGAGCAGGATATACCAACATCAACATAATCAATTGAGAGCAATACCATCTCTATGCGGTTGCCTTATTTCCCTCTCACGCCTCGGTGTGTTTGTCGGGTGGCTTACTATGGAAGCATGGGACATACTTGTTATTGGCGACGGTCCCGCAGCCTTGCGGTCTGCCGCTGTCTCAGCAAAGAACGGCGCTAAGACGCTGCTCATCTCCCCAGCTGCACTGGGTAGTGGGGGGTCAACTGCTCTTGACGGCTTAGCAACCCCAATCCAAGAAATGAACAATCGTGGCCATCGAGAGGACACTATCAAGTCAGGTTATTTTCTCTGCGATCAAGACATTGTTACTTTCAAGACCAACATGGCTATAGATGAGATGAACCATCTCGAGAAAGCGGGTGTGGTGTTCAGCAGAGATGCGAAAGGACTGCCCTTGACCAAAAAAGGGATTGGCCATTCAAGCCCCAGAGTCGTTGATGCTGGGGATGCGTCAGTCAGAGACGTACAACAAGTGCTCGAAGAGCAGTGTATGAAACACGGCGTCGTTCGCCGAGGCGACCAATTACCAGTGTTATTAGCCAGCACAAAGCAAAAAGTCGACGGGGTAATTACCCTTGATATGGTCAACGGTAGATTCATCGCAATTCAAACCAAAGCGATAATCATCGCTGATGGTGGATTTGAAGGGATTTTCAATGGTAATAGTATTGGTTTCGGGATGGATCTGGCTATGCAGGCTGGTTTGCCGTTAAGAAATATGGAGTTCATTGGCAGAACCCCGTTTGGAGTGGCTGATACCAAACTCACATTATCGTCAAACATGCTTGGCTATGGTGCTGATTTGTGTGACGAAGCAGGCAATGAATTAGTTGCCGACAATTTGGTGGAACTTTGCCAAGTTATCTCTGACACCTCTGGTGCCGTAGTTGATTGTCGTGACATGGGGGATGACAAGGTGTGGTGGCAATCAGCGTTTAGAACGGTAAAAAGTTCTACAGGTGTCGATATGAACAGGTATACCATCGGTCTTGAAAACCGCGTAAACCAAACTCTAGGCGGTATTGCTACTGATGAATTTGGCCGGGCGGTTATTGGTAGTTGGTCAAGGTGGTTTACTG
>DUKK01000218.1 GCA_013329355.1 Candidatus Poseidoniaceae archaeon
GATGTTGACTTCGCTGATGGTTATATCGAGCATCTTTACCTCTACCCCCCGAATCTCACCATGATGTAACAGATCATCATGAACGCTGGCCATGGCTAACTCAGTTGCTTCGACTCTCTCCATCCCGCCTGCAACCCATATTTGCGTTCGATTTTCGCTTAGTGAGGGCAGGATATCAATCACCTCTTTGGTGGTTTCAATAACTGAATCAGAATTAGGTTCATGCGCTGATGTTAATCCAGCAACTTTGACACTGAACACGGCCATTGAAAGCAGGGATAGTAGCAACACCACACCAGTGGCAAGCAACATCTGTGCTCGGTCGTCTTCATTGTTTTGAGTTGTTCTCATCAAGCACCACCTCCGATATTCCAGATTGTCAAACTAACAGTCCATACATTCTCTGAATAGGTGATTAAGTGATGAACTGTCACGGTATTACCGGATGGGGTCCCAACCAAACCATATGGATTTGCCGTTGCGCTATTTTTCGCTAACCAACAGTTCGCCTCTTTACCAGCAATAAGTGCCTCCTGCAGGAGTATACAAGCATCATCGTATGCAGATTGTGACAATAACTCTGTTAGGCGATTTTCACCGGATACCTCGGCTTCTAAACCAATACCATATTGCAATACTGATTCACCAGCAGCTTCTAAACTTGTATCATGGGCTACAGACCGAGCGTCAGGAACATCAATCCTAATGAGAAATGTTGCGGACATAAAGAATAGCCAAAACAGGGTTAACATCTCAAGAATGTGAATTTGTGCGTCCTCGTCTTTCCGCAGAATATCACCCCGTCATAGTATTGGTGAAGGAACATAACCACCGCCAGATGGATTGAGGCCGACAGTATAAGTCGAATCTGATGTAATAATTTGTTGAGATATTGAATGACTGGACTCACCGATGAGATCTGGGCTGAATACTAGCAAATTGAACGCCAATAACGCAGCAATTATCATCATTCCGGAATGCTTGAAACCGGCTGAGAAACGCCCATTTTGCATCAGGCCTGCCATAGAACCATTACCGATAGCCTGCATGGTAACTCCATAATAGAACACGGTTACGAAAAATAGCGGGTCGATCGCTCTGATTGTCATGTTGCCAATGTTCGCACCGCCTGAATCACCGCCCCCCTCTTCACCAGTATTTGATTTTGCAATTGCTGGAATAAAGATTTTACCAAGCAAGGTGATTACGCCCAAGAAAACAAAGTATGAAGTCCATATAACCGCAATGTATGAGCCTATTGCGCGATTTCTCTCACCCTCGAGGAATTTAATTTCTCTGGAGTCGTTTGCAGCAGTGACTAGAATATCTGAGATCTTCCCACCGGCTCTATCAGCCTCAGCAATTAGTGTAATTGCTCGCTTGACCAGAGGTGTTCCGACACGCTCAGAAAACTGCTTAATGACATCGCTGAACTTAATACCCCAACTCAACTGATCCGACATCTTCTTGACTTCGTCATTTAGGGCACCATATTCAGATTTAACCAGTGTTTGAACAGCAACAGTCATCGAAAGACCACCCTTCCAGTATTCTGCCATATCCCGAAGAAAGTCTGGAAATTTTTCTTCAATTTCGTTTTTCCTTTTCTCCACCCTCTCCCAGTAATATGAAGCGGGGTAAAGTAAGAAAAAGAAGGCTAACCCGAAGAAATTGAGAAAAATCATTGGTCGTAAATCAACCGGGCCAAGTTCTATTTTAGGCCCCAACCAGTAGGATTTGTTGTTCATATTTGTCGGGATTCCGTCATAGAATCCCAGTGAAACATCAAATTCTGCCGAATTCAATCTTTTGCCATCCTCGTTAGAAAATATCGCAACCTCATATCCCCTGTCTGGCTCTAAGTTGTCTATTTCAATTAAGCAGACATCGGATGTCCGCCCGGTTAAGCCATCGAAACGGCCGTTAGGAACAATGTTGAGGTCCGGATCTCTGACAACAACGGTGTATTGCGTTGGGTCCGCAGCTTCCACATTGCATGTCAGCGTCATAGGCTGCTCAATAACTACATCGCCTTTTACTATGTCTGGCATGCCTGGAACATCAAATGATTTTGCCTTTGACAAGAAATTTGTCCACGGGTTCTCAGACCACTGTAGTTGGTCTGGTTCATCTTGGAGAATTGAACAAGATTGATTGGCGGCATAAGACGGTTTCGTAGCGCCGCTAAATTCGGCAGAGTAATCATTACCCAAGTCGTCTTGCGCTGTTGCGCCACAATAGACGTTGGTGAACATTGGCTCGCCGTTTGCAGTGGGAATAAAACCTGAGTTTGTTACCCACATTATACCTGATGATAAACCAAGAATAATGGAGAAGAAGATAATAATATACAGATTCTTGAGAGTTTTATCATCCTTGGGAAGATCTAGTTCAACGACTAGTTTTTTCTTCTTGTTCCTAGCCATGATGATCACTCACATTTCTTGTTCTTTGCTGCTGGTATAAACTAGAACTGCATATGCTACGTGTATCATTGGAATGAAACCTAGGACGATTCCGTATAGCATTCCCTCTGACATTTGGGCGCCAGAACCTGAGACCCAGAACATAATTACCAACATCACGATGAGGAATAACGGCATTGCGACTGCAACAACAATGTATGATTCTGCTAGCAAGGCAATCGACTCGAGAAACTGCTGTAGGCGAGTTCTATTCTCCCGCATGTAATGTTCTGCACGGTTTAGGAAGTATAATTTCAGGTGGCCACCTGAGGTCAAGGTTCCAACCATCCCTTGGAAAAACTCAGTCAGCCATACCGACGCTGCTCGATCGACACTGAGTTTGATTGCCGTAATCAGGTCATAACCCAAAAGAGTAACATCCCGATAAATTAGACCAGCATCCTCTGATACATCGCCGTAGATGTCTTTGTTCATTGCTAGTGAACGGAAAATCTTGGCTGGGGTTGCATTTGCTGCTGACATAGCAGCGGTGTAGGATGCTGCATATGGTAGATACTTTTCGATTTGAGCGCCTCTTCGGCTTGCCTCTCGTTTGGCACCACCTCTAACAATCAAAAAGCCCGAGTATGGGATGATAGCACCAAGGAGTGCAAGAATCATAAATTTGAACGGAGGAGGGAAAATTCTTGTGGCATATTCCGGACATCCGTTGCCAGGTTTTGATTTATCGACCAGTTCTGGCTCCCAATACTCCCAGTCTAAGCATGGATTAACTGTAGCTGGGTCTTGTAAGCTTTCCCAGAAAGCGATGACACCTACCTCTGGGGCGAAGAAAATACCAATGATTCCCCAACAGACTAGTGCAATAGCGATTGACGTAAAAATTACTGTTGAAAGATAAACTTCAGGCATTACACCCATTGAGCCTTTGACTAGATTGTCAGATAGCGCAGTATCTCTT
Source organism: Candidatus Poseidoniaceae archaeon (assembly GCA_013329355.1). GTDB lineage: Archaea > Thermoplasmatota > Poseidoniia > Poseidoniales > Poseidoniaceae > MGIIa-L1 > MGIIa-L1 sp9354u. The sequence continues at coordinate 3,388 of DUKK01000218.1, forward strand.
CGGGCTCGCTTCTTCAAAATCCTGCCAAGTATTCTGTTACAGAATCTTTGCCAAGCAGTCAGTTCCATCTATATCTCTCCTATCAACGTAGTCCGTCGACACGAGCAAGAATTTCATTAGGACGTACATAATATTCTGTAACAATCTGTGATACTTGGTCTGCTTTCCTAATATCATTTAGAACCATCCATTCAAGGATTCTCTTTCGTGTTCTAAGTTCTCGACGCATGTCATCTTGTGAATAATTCAGTTTGACCATGATTTTCTCCAACACATATGATTTACCACTGAAAATAAAATCGTCGGATGTTACATCCCAGCGGAATACCTCGTTCGTGATGACTTCAAGTGAGTTTGGATCGATACCTACAATTTCCACAAGTTGTTTTGTTCTTCTGACACGCTTACCGTTGATTCTCGTCTGAATTTGGATGGAGCATGCCTCAAGAGCTGGTAACAATACGCGGGGAATGTCAATCGGTTTGTTTTCCAACCGGTGGACAAGTGAGGGCACTGAGTCTGCGTGGACTGTTGAATATGCACAGTGCCCAGTGGCCATAGCCTGGAATAGAACATAGGCTTCAGCGCCTCTGATTTCACCCACAATGATATATTCTGGCCGCTCTCTCAATGCTGCCTTTAGAAGCTCGAACTCACCAATGACTCCCTCAGTGGACTCACCGCCAAAGCCTTGTCTGGTTAACCCAGGCACCCAGTTGGGTTGCGGGATGTTAACTTCCCTAGTTGATTCTATGGAGACA
>DUKK01000075.1 GCA_013329355.1 Candidatus Poseidoniaceae archaeon
CATATTTTCAAATTCAGTAACTACCTGGTCTGATTCTGCTGAAGTGGCAGCTTCAACCCTAATCTCATTCCTCAAATTAACTACTTTGCCATCTTCTATATAGACACTATTTTTCATCCTCTCCGACCAAGATTCTCCACTCAAAGCATCGGCGATTGTAGTGTTCTGTGAAAGCGAAATAAAGGCAGCTGACAGGTTACAATCTTGATTGTAATCTTTGACATAAACTCCGCCATCTTGGAATACTTCAAGATTGTGAATTTCGCCAAATGACGAATCACGCAAGATGGCATCTCTCAATATGACATATGGTCCTTCATAGGATGGTGAAGGGAATGTTCCGCCCGTGCCAACAACATTATCATTGGATTCTAAGTCTCCGTGAAACAATCTAAGCTCTGTGAGTAGATCGACATCGGCCTCGATGTGGTCTCGACCGTCATCTGGCTCGAACAAAACGTAAACCAGTTTCCAACCTGCGCTATCGTAATTATCTGCTAGGTCTTGTCGAACATCCATTATTTCCATTTCAGAGTCTACAAAGTCGCCAAGATCAAAGTTTGTTTCAAGTGATGCAGCGCCGAAAATTGAAGCGCCTGACAGGAATACAACAACTAGAAAGATGCTAACTTGCTGTTTTTGCTGAACTTTAACGATACTGTTGGTAAGATTTGGCAAAGTAAACGGTTTTGCCCTTGATTTGTTTTTGTTATTATCGATAAGGACATGCAGTGCTCCTACGACTAAGGTTGAGGTCAAAAACGCGCAGACAACACCCATCGCGAGGGCAATTCCGAAGGTTTTCAGTGGCGGTAGGGGTGAAATCATGTTAGCCAAAAATGCGGCGACAGTGGTTATCACAGCGAGTGACAACGGAACTGAAAGTTTTGCACAGGCTCTGAGCCAGGATTCTGCAGGGTCGGGATATTGCTCTCTAAGCGTACTGTTGGCTCTTTGCAGGTGAATTGCATAATCAATACCTAGTCCGAGCACAAGGGGAGCCACTGCAACCTCTAGAGCTGAAAATTCTACGCCGATGACATTTAGTAGTCCGTAGGTCCAAATCAAAGCACTGGTAAGGCCAACGAGCGGGAATGTCACATCTCTAAAAGACCTAAATGTGAATACAAGCAAAATCACCACAACAACCAGCGCTAGGAATACTAACAGTGTTACATTATCGAGCGTCCTGTCATCAATATCACTAGATAATAAATCTAGAGAAACAACGCCGTAGGATAACGGGGAATCTGCCGAAAGTTCAGCTAGAGTTTTGCGGAATTCAATTTGCACCGTTTTTCTTTCCTCTTCTGTGAGTTCCGGATCAATCTCTAATACCCACAGGGTAGAACTAGCAATTGGAGTGCTGTTACCTACTCCAGTCGCCAAATAATCGCATGTCGGATTGAGATCTAAATCCCTACTTAGGAGGGCAGAGGATGCGTAGGTCGCAGCAGAGAGGAATTGATCATCGCTGGTGAGCCTGCACTCAACGTCTTCATCTACGACCATATCAACAAGCTCATTCCACTCTGTTATGGTGGCTAGTTGTGTCCCATTACCCGCTTCATCTAAGGCAGTCTGTAAGATGGTGGGGGTGGTAGTCCATACAACAACTGAATTGTCTTCCGAGGTCGACAAATTTTGTAATACATGATAGTGAACCAGCATCGTTTGTATGTTATCCATGGTCAGAATATTGCCGCTGTCGTCCGGTTCAACATTGATGAACATGGGTCTAGATTCATTAGGAAAATTTTGGTGTATTCTATCATGGGCTGAATTCGCTTCTGAATCAGGCACAAAAGCATCCAAATCAGTATTGAATGTTGGAGGATTGTAAACCAGATTGACCAGTAATGCACCAGTTATGAGCATAGTAACAATGACTATTGCTAGTGACAATCGTCGAAATTTCTCGGAGAATCTCGCCATGGACTCCTCAAATGTAGTGGTGTCCATAGCCATTCCACAGAGATTAGGTAAAAAAGCAAGGCGGTATGTAGTTAATCAAATGTGGTAAATTGACTGATTTTTTTTGACACAAGGTTCAAATCAAGTTGGTATTTCGCAAGCATGTTTGCCATGCCAGTGAAAGTCCTCATCAAAGATAAAAACGAGCTTCGACTAAGAATCATCGGAGAAAGCCATACCAGCTTACAAATGTTACGGGAAAGGCTAAACAATAGCACCGACATCGAATACGCGAACTACTTTCCTGGACATCCTGAGTTGGATGACCCCGAATTTTATATCAGAACATCTGGCAAAAAGTCCGCAGACAAAGTATTGAAAGATTTAGTCGATTCTATTTCTAAAGAATTCTCAGATATTAGTCTTTGAAGGCGATTTAAATGACTGCTTCAGACCCTGTGGCTAAAGCCATAGGACTAGAGGGGTATGCAACCAAAACTTCTGGCATTGGTGGTGTATTGAAAGCTCGTGTCTCGGATTTTCGCGTAGATGAAATAGCAACATCAATTAGTTTTGATTCAAGGGGAAGATTTACTGTAGCAAGAATTACTCTTACAAACTGGGAGACTAACAAATTTTGTAACAATCTAGCGAAGCGACTTGGTATATCGCGTAATCGAATCTTTTTCGCTGGTACCAAAGACAAGAG